>CAIMSU010000071.1 GCA_903844155.1 uncultured Pseudomonadota bacterium
CGATCTGTCACCGTCGTCGTCGCAGCCGTCGGCCGGGTCCAACGGATCGGACTGATAGGCCCACTCGTCCCAATCGTTCCAGCCGTCGCCGTCTGTGTCGGGATTGTTGTCGGACGTGCCCTGGAGGTCCTCGTAGAGCTGGTAGAGGCCGTCACCGTCGTCATCGCAGCCGTCGGCCGGGTCCAATGGATCGGATTGATAGGCCCACTCGTCCCAGTCGTTCCAGCCGTCGCCGTCTGTGTCGGGATTGTTGTCGGAGGTGCCCTGGAGGTCCTCGTAGAGCTGGTAGAGGCCGTCACCGTCGTCGTCGCAGCCGTCGGCCGGGTCCAACGGATCGGACTGATAGGCCCACTCGTCCCAATCGTTCCAGCCGTCGCCGTCTGTGTCGGGATTGTTGTCGGACGTGCCCTGGAGGTCTTCGTAGAGCTGGTAGAGGCCATCGCCGTCGTCATCGCAGCCGTCGGCGGGGTCGAGCGGATCGCTTTGATAGGCCCACTCATCCCAGTCGTTCCAGCCGTCGCCGTCTGTGTCGGGATTGTTGTCGGAGGTGCCCTCTAGGTCCTCGTAGAGCTGGTAGAGGCCGTCACCGTCGTCGTCGCAGCCATCCGTCTTGTCGAGCGGGTCGCTCTGGTAGAGGTACTCGTCGTAGTCGCTCCAGCCATCCCCGTCGGTGTCCTTCTTGTAGGGGTTGGTGCCGATGCTGTGTTCGAGCGCGTTCGTCAGCCCGTCGTGGTCCCAATCACCGTTGGGGCGCAAGTGGTGATGGACGCGCGCCTGCGCCGGCAGCGAGAAGGCGAGGAGCAGTGCAGCGGTGGCGAGCGAAAAGAGACGCATCGAGACACTCCGGGGCGACCGGATCATACAACAGAATCGCCCCTCGTGCGGTCAGCCGCCGGACAGCGCCGCGATGATCTGGACCTCCCCGCTGATCGGCGTTGCGAGCGAGCGCGCCTGCGACCCCGCGACAAAGCACTTGATGTGCGGCCGGACCCGGTCCTGCTCGTCCACGACACGGATCAGGAAGCCGGGGTGACGCCGCTCAACGTCGGCAAGCAGCTCGCCAAGCGTGCTGCCCTCGGCCTCGATCTCGGCGATGCCGGCGGTGTAGCTGCGTAGATGCGTCGGCAGGATGACCCGGGTCACGTCAGGACGGCCACCGCGTAGATGTGCGGCAGGTTTGACGCGATGCGGCGGAAGCGGGCGGACTTCTTGGTCCCGTTGCGCGAACCCCACACCTCCCCGCTCGTGGTGCCGAAGTAGACGCCGACCGTGCCCTTCGGCCCTGCGCCGGCGGCGAGGCACTGGCGCTTCACGGTCCACCAGGCCTGTTCGGTCGGGAGGCCCGAGTCGAGTCGACGCCAGGAAATACCGGCGTCCCGCGTGCAATACACCGCGGGCTTGCCACCCGGGCTGGTGCGGGGCCAAACGGAGGTGCCATCCATCGGGAAGACCCACGCGGTGTCCGCGTCCGTGGGGTGGGCGGCGATGGGAAAGCCGATGTCACCGACCTCTTTGGGCATGGCGTCGCCGACGCGAACCCAACGGGCGGGGATGCCGGCAGGGGTGGCGCGATCCATCCGGTACAGCCCGCAGTGGTCCTGTCGCCAGAGGCGATCGGGGTTGGAAGGGGCAAACTGCACACAATGGGGGTCGTGCCCGTGGGGGTATTCAGCACCGTCGGGGAGCGACGGCGCAAAATCCATCGCGACCCCCGAGTTCAGCGGCTTCCAGTCGGCGCCGGCGTCTGTCGACTCGAAGAAGCCGCCGCCAGAGAGCCCCAGGTACATGTGGTTGGGATCGCGCGGATCCACGAGGACCGAGTGGGTTTTTCCGCCGTCGGGGGTCTGATCCTAGTCGCCCCGGACCCAGTCTGACTGGTCCTTGTGGTTGTTGAAGCCCTCGACCGCCGCCCAGGTGTCACCTCCGTCCTCGCTCCGAAAGAGGCCCTGCGGCGACGTGCCCGCGTACCAGACGCCGGGCTGGGTGGCGTGGCCCGGCGTGAGCCAGAAGACGTGGTTGACGGCCCGGCCTCGCGGCTCACCCTTCGCGAAGGTGGGGGCGACGGAGGCCTGTTTCCAGGTCTTCCCGAAGTCCGTTGAGCGCTGCACCGCAGGGCCGAGGTGGCCGCCGCCTGTCGCCGCGAGCAACGTCGTGCCGTCGCGCGGGTCAAGCACCGTGTGGTAGACGGTCGTGCCGAAGAAATGCGGGCCTTGGACCGACCACGTGGAGCGGTCGTCGCTCCGGTAGAACCAGAGGCCTTTCTTGGTGGAGACGGCGAGGAGGTGCGACACGGGGGCTCCGAAGGAGCCCCGGATCTAACCCTCGGCGGTCGGCTCAGCCGCCCAGGATGCCCTTCTTGAGGTCTTCCGTCGGCGGCTTCGGGCCGGTGTAGATGCCGAACAGCGACTTCATGAAGGTCGTCCCGGGGATCGTGCCTTTCTTCTGCCCGGCGATGGTGATGGTGGTGCCGGCGCCGGGCACGTAGTCGAGGATCACGTCCTCGCCCTTGTTGATCTCGTCCGGAAGCATCGCGAGGAGCTGGGCTTGCTCGGCGGAGGTTGCACCCGGGGAATTGACGAAGCCGTCGTTGAACGCGTCGGTCATCTGCGACTTGGACACCGAGTACACAAAGTGCATCTGCATCCGCTTCGGCTCGTCCGTCGCCGCGGCCTCGGTGCCGTCGTGCGTGGGCTTTGCGAGGTACAACCCGCCGACGTAGATGTCGATGAAGTACTTTTCGCGCAGGCCGAGGCCGTTCAGCGGGATGGATTGACCGCCGACGGAGGCCGTGTCCGGCAGGGTGACCCCAGCGAGAGAGGCGGCGTGAGCGGGGGCGAGGAGGAGGGCGAGGGAGAGCAGCATGGTGCTTGAATAACCCGGCGCGGGCGGGGCTGTTCCACCCGATCCGCCTGACGCGGATCGGGATATTGACGCGTCGAGAGCCCGATCCGAGCTGCTCAGATCGGGCTCTCGACACGTCAAGGAGTTGCGATGGGTCTGCTGCTGCTGGTGCTGATCATCGGGCGTGCAAACGCGGCGATGCCGTGGGCGGAGGATCTGGAGGTGGGGGATTGCGCCGCCGTCATCGCCAGGGTGCCAGACCCGGCGTTGGACACTGAGAAGTTCGTGGTTGGGCGTTGCGCGTTGCGCCTGGGTGACGCGAAACGGGCGACGGCCCTGTTGGTGGCGGTGGACGGCGCGTTGGGCAATGCTGCCCGAGGGGAGCTCGCACGCGCGCAGGTGGAGGCGGGCGACGGCGCTGGCGCCACGGAAACGCTGCGGGGCATCGACCTTCCGGGGGATGCCGAGGTGATCCTCAAGGCGCGCGCGTTTCTCCTCGGAGACGACGCGGCGCACGCCCGCGCCGCCCTCGGCACCCCGCCCGCTGACGCGTCGGCAGAGCGCCTCTTCTGGACGGCCGCGGCCGACCTTGGCGACTCCACGGCACCGTCCGGCCGTGACGACGGTCTCGCCGCGCTGCGCGCCGTCTGGACGCGCTACCCGACGTCCGAGTTTGCCGATAAAGCAGCCTCTGAACTTGCGAGTCGCGGTGCGTCCGTACCCGACTACACGACGGATGCGGGCCGCGCCCTCGCCCTCGCACGCGCAAAGCAGCTTCTCAAGCTGCAGCAGGCCCCGCTCGCGGTCCCCCTGCTCGAGGGCATCAACGCACAACAGCCCCTGACCGACGTCATGTTCATGGCACAAGCCTACTTTGACGCCAAGAAGTACCCCGAGGCCGTCAGCTGGTTCGCGCGCGCAGGAGCGGCGACCGCCAGCCCCTACGCCGCGTTCAACGACGCGCTGGCTACTGCGCGGGCCGGCGACTACCCCACCGCCGCGGAGAAGTACAAGGCGTTGATCGACCGCTTTCCGACGTCCGCTCAGGCCGACGAAGCCGCATGGAAGCCCGGCTACATGGAGTACGACGCCGGGCACCTCGAGTCCGCGATCGCGCTCATGGCGACCTACATCGAGGCGCATCCGCAAGGCAAGTTCCTTTGGGACGCGCGCTGGCTCCGGGCGTGGTCGTTCTACCGGCTCGGCCGCACGGAGGAGGCAAATACAGCGTTTGACAGGGTGATCTCTGGCGAGCGCACGGGCGATGGCGCCGGCCACTTTCCGGGCGACCTCGCCGTTGCAGCGCACTATTGGAAGGCGCGCGCCATCGTCGACCCCGCTGCGCAAAAAGCCGCGTTGTTCGACGTCATCGAGCAGTACCCGACCTCGTCCTACGCGTATTTTGCCGCAGCGCGGGTGGGCCGGACGTGGACGGCGCAGCCGATCGCCGATCCCCCGGCGTTCTCGGCTGACTACCTGGCGAAGCACCCGACCGTGGCCGAAGCGCGCCTCTACGCGGACGCAGGCATCGGCGAGTTCGCGCACGTCAGCCAGACGGACCTCGCCGCCGTGATCGGGACGCCAGGTGCGCTTCCGATGGCCGCCCTGCTCGTCGACCTGGATCGCTTCCAGGACGCGCGCAAGGAAACCGCGCCCTATTGTTCGACGCCTTCCGGGCGTTCGCTCTGCACCCCACGCCCCTACCGCGCCATCGTCGACCGGATCGCCGCCGCGACGGGCCTCGACCCGCTGCTGCCCTACGCGATCATGAACGCGGAGAGCGGGCTCGACCCGTCTGTCACGTCACCCGCCGGCGCGCGCGGGCTGATGCAGATGATGCCGGCGTTGGCCGGGGCGATCGCCAAGGACCAGATCCCCGGCTTCGTCGTGGACGATCTGTACCGGGCGGGGGTGAACACGCGCGTTGGCACGCTCGAGTTGTCGCTGCTGCACGGCGCGTTCGCCGGTCAGCCGCTCGCTGGCGGTGGGGCGTTGCCGATGGTGATTGCTGGCTACAACGGTGGGAAGGACGCTGTGAATCGCTGGTTGGCGACGTACGCGCAGGCGCCCGACGCCGACCGGTTCGCGGAGGACATCTCGTTCACCGAGACGCGGCGCTACGTGCGGAAGGTGTTGGGGTACTACCAGGTCTATCGTCAGGTCTATGGGGGGTAGTGCCCTCATGGCGCGCCCCCACCCGTATCCACGCGAATGATCCGTTCGCGACGGAAGCTTTTCCGCAGGGTTTCGCCGTCGCGCTCGAGATCCAGGGTCACAGTGGAGCCGTCTGCGCCGACGCCGTAGGGGATGAAGTCCATCGCGGACATGCCGTCGGTGTCGTGGCCGTCGATGGCGACGATCTTGTCGCCAGCGCGCAGATCAGCGTCCTCCGCGGGCGTGCCGGCGTGGACGACGCGGACGTAGATGCCGTCGGGCCGGCCGTCGAGCGTGATGCCCATGCCGGCGACGGGGCTGGTGTCCAGCGTGATGGTGAACGGGCCGGGCGTGAGCGCGGTGACCATCGAGGGGTCGCTGTAGCGGGAGAGCATGCCGTCCTCCCAACGCGCGCGCAGGGGACACGCGTGCTCGGCGCCGCGAAGGACGCCAAAGGGGGCGACGAACGAGAACTTTCCATCCGCGTCGGTGACCGGCGAGCGGCCGCAGCCCTCCACGTGGACACCGGCGACGGGCTGGCCGGACTTGTCCACGACGACACCGCTCACGGGCACGCCCAGCGGCGAGACGGCGCAGCGGAACACGTCGCCCTCGACGAGATCGACGGTGCCGAGCGGGATGGCGGAGGGGAGGTGGCCGAAGCCCCAGGCGAGCGCCCAGCGGCCGGGCGGCACGGTCAGGGTGAGCTCGTCGCCGTTGGGGACGGAGCGCTTGACGGTGCCCGGGTCGACGTCGTCGGCCTCGACGGCGGTGGCGCGGATCTCTCCGGCCGCGATGGAGACGCCGTTGGAGGCGGCGACGGTGCATTGGACCGTCGCAAAGTCGTTCTCGGCGGCGTGGATCGGCGCGTGGACGTGCCCGGTGTCCTGCTTCTTGGCGACGGTCGGGATGTGCGGATGAGGGGGCCCAGCCTTCGGCGCCTTGACGACCGCCCGCAGCCACAAAAGCAGGATGCAAAGGAGGATCCCGCCGACCACGAGCGCGAACAACGCGAGGCGTCGCCGGCCGTTGCGAGGGTCCGTCTCGCTCACGTTGCTTCCACCGCTCGCCGCACCTTGTCGCGCAGCGCGTGGAGATCAAACGGCTTCTCGATGAACGGGCGCCCCGTCTCCAAAAGGAAGCTCTCCACCTCGATGTTCGCGACCCCGCCCGTGACGAAGATGAAGCGCTCCGCCTGATGGGGCGAGATGCGCGCCGCCTCCCGAAACAGGTCCATGCCGTTCAGCTCGGGCATCATCACGTCGCAGAGCACGGCGTCGTACCGCTCCCCGCGCGCGAGGCGGGCCAGGGCGAGGGTGGGGCGGCTCTCGCCGACGACCTCGAATTCCGGGGCGAGGATCTGACCGACGAGGTCCACGATCATCGCCTCGTCGTCCACGACGAGTACGCGTCCCGCGGAGCGGGCGATGGCCGGGGGCACGGAAACGGGGCCTGGTGCAGCGCCCAGGGTGGTGAGCGGGAGCCGCACCCGGAAGGTCGTGCCGCGCCCCGGTCGTGGCACAAGCGCGATGTCGCCGCCCATCTCCTGGGCGAGCTGCAGGCCGATGGACAGGCCGAGGCCGGTGCCCTCGCCCGTTGGCTTGGTCGTGAAGAAGGGGTCGAACACGCGCGTTCGGACCGCGGCCGGGATGCCGCAGCCGCTGTCCGCGACGTGGATCACCACGGTGTTCTCGCTGCGCGTGAGCGTGACGGTCACCTTGTTGCGCTCGGGCAGGCCGGGCGGGATGGCCTGGACCGCGTTGACGAGCAGGTTCAGGAGCACCTGGGCGAGCCGCGCCTCGTTTCCGAGGACATGGAGCGGGCCGAGCGTCTGGTCGACGTGCTCCAGCCGGGCGCGGGCTGCCAGCGAACTATGGACGATGGACAAGGCGGATTGCAGCGTGGCGCGCACATCGACCGGCACCACCGCCGACGCCTCGTTGCGAGAGAACACCTTCAGATCGTGGACGATCGTTCGCATCCGCTCCGCGCCCTGCGCGGCGTGCTCGAGCGCGCGCACCGCGGGGTCCGGCAGGGTCGGCCCGACACTCTCCTGGACGAGCCGGATGTTCGCAAGGACCCAGGTGAGCGGGTTGTTCAATTCGTGCGCGACGCCTGCCGCCATCGTCCCGACCCCGGCCAGGCGGTCAGCGAGAACGAGCCTTGTTTGTAACTGCTTTCTTCCCGTCACATCGGTCATCGCGCCGATCATGCGGAGGCATTGACCAGCCTCGTCGCGCATGAAGATGCCACGGTCCATCAAGTCGAGCCACGCGGGCTCACCGCGCACGGGTCGATGCGCAAACCGGTAGCTGTCGCTCCAGCCCTCCGCCCCGCTCCGCATGGCGCGATCGAGCGACATGGCGACCCGCTCGCTGTCCTCGGGGTGGATCTGCGTCGCCCACCACTGGATGCCCGCCGCGTCGACGTCGCCGTTGTACCCGAGGACCCGCTGCAGCGCGTCATTCCAGACGATGCGCCCGGTGCGGACATCGTAGTCGTACAACACGTCATTGGTCGCGCGGGCAACGAGGCGAAAGCGGGCGTTGGACTCCTCGATCGTGCGGAGCTGGGCCTGGAGCTGCTCCCGATGTTCGGCCTCGCGCCGCGCATCGGCGGCCTCTCGCAGGCGCTGGACGGTGAGGTCCCGGATCGTGGCGATGCGCACGGCGCGCCCGTCCCAGTACCCATCACGGACCGACACCTCGCAGGGCATCGGCGACCCGTCCTGCCGCGTAAAATCCAGCTCCGCGCGCAGATTCCCGCTGACCAGGCGCTGCGCGGCGACGGCTGACTGGGCCGGCGACACAAAATCGACAAATGGTCGACCCTCCATCTGCGAAGGTGACAGGCCGTAAAGCCGGGACAGCACCTCGTTCACGTAGAGGATGCGTTCGTCGTCGTAGATCGCGATGCCCTCGGACGCGGCGGCGGCGATCCCGCGCGAGCGATCCCGGGCGGCGCCGGCGCGCGTCGCCCAACGGGCGAGGACGAGGATCCGCTGCCGGAGCGTGTCGTCGTCGTCGGCGCTGACGGGTTGGACCGGGGGCCAGCCGAGGACGTCGTCCGCGCCGGGGTCGAGCGCGGCGAGGGGCGCCGCGGAGGGGGCCGGGCTGCGGAGCTCGACGATGACCGCGTGGGCGTAGGCTGCGCGCAGCTCAGCGACCTTGTCGGGGTCCGCCAGGATGAGGTCGGGCGGCCCGGTCTCCCCAACGCGGAAGCCGGCGGCGCCAAGCAGCTCGGCGAGGCGGGTCGACGCGTTGCCGGGATCGTCCGGGACGGGTCGGAAGGCGTCGGCGTAGACGAGGGCGCGCATCGGAACTCCTTAGCCCGCGCGTTGGCGGGCCAACTCGCCTTTGCCGTCACAACCGGTCAGAGTGGTTCGACCTCGTGGAGCTGCAAGCCCGGGTTCTCGCGAAGGGCATACTGCAGCGGCCAGGGGCTCTCCGAGAGCACGACGGGCCGGCCGTGGCGGTCATCCACGAGGGTGTAGTCGCGACGCGCCTTGAACCACGCGAGGCCCTTCGGGTCGCCGCCGATCCAGCGCGCGAGGCGGAAGGGCGACGGGTCGAGGATCGCGTGCACGCCGTACTCCTGCTCCAACCGGTGCAAGAGGACCTCGAACTGGAGCTGGCCGACGGCGCCCAGGTAGGGGTCCTGCTCGCCGATGTCGGGACGGATGAAGAGCTGGATCGCGCCCTCCTGCGAGAGCTGCATCAGCCCGTTCTGGAGGTGCTTGCGCTTGAGCGGATCCTTCAGCTTCACCCGTCCGAAATACTCTGGAGCGAAGCGCGGGATGCCGGCGTAGTTCACGGGGGGAAGCCCCTCGTAGAGCGTGTCACCGATCCGCAGCGTCCCCGGGTCGAACAGGCCGACGATGTCGCCCGGCCAGGCGTCGTCGACGATGCTGCGCTCCTGCGCGAGGAAGCTGTGGGGCTTGGCGAGGCGGACGGTCTCGCCCGACCGGTGGATCTGCACGTCCATGCCCCGCGTGAACTTTCCGCTTTGGATACGGAGAAAGGCGACGCGGTCCCGGTGACGGGGGTTCATGTTCGCCTGGATCTTGAAGACAAAGCCGGAGAAGCGCGGGTCGACGGGGTCGCGCGCGCCCTCGCCCGGGCGAGGCAGCGGTGCCGGTGCGATGTCGACCATCGCCTCGAGGAAGGCTTGCACACCGAAATTGTTCATCGCGGAGCCGAAGAACACGGGGGTCTGCTTGCCCGCCCGAAAGCGCTCGGGGTTGTAGGGCTCTCCCGCGCCGTCGAGCAGGTCGAGCTCTTCCTTCACCGACTCCGCGACCTTGCCGGGGATGCGCTCGTCGTCGATGGTCGTGCGCTCGAATTCGACGAGATCGGTGCCTTTTCCGGGTCCAAAGAGCAGGACTTCGCGCGTCGCCCGCTCGATGACCCCGCAGAACTCCCGACCGGACCCGACCGGCCAGTTGACGACGGCGCACTCGATGCCGAGCGCCGTGCCGATGGTGTCGAGCAATTCAAGCGGCTCGATGCCTTCGCGGTCGCACTTGTTGATGAACGTCAGGACCGGGATCCCGCGCATCCGGCACACGTCGAACAGCTTCTTTGTTCGATCTTCCACGCCTTTCGCGTGGTCCACCAGCATGACCGCGCAGTCGACTGCCGCGAGCACGCGGTACGTGTCCTCCGAGAAGTCGGCGTGGCCCGGCGTGTCGAGGAGGTTGAGGCGCTTGCCCTGGTAGTCAAACTGCAGGACGGACGAGGTGATGGAGATGCCGCGTTCCTGCTCCATCTTCATCCAGTCGGAGACGGCGTGGCGGCTGGCTTTGCGGGACTTGACGGCCCCGGCCATGTGGATGGCGCCCGAATAGAGCAGCAGCTTCTCCGTCAGCGTGGTCTTGCCGGCGTCCGGGTGGGAGATGATGGCGAAGGTGCGTCGACGGGAGGCTTCGTGCGCGAGCAGGGCGGCGTCGGCGCGATCAGCGGCGTCGGCAGGTTCGGCGGTCGCGGTTGTTTCGGCGGTTTCGGACATCCGCGCGGTTAGCCCGGCCCCAAACAGCGGGCGACTCACGGCGCCTGGAAGTGGTAGCGGTAGGTGAAGGAAAAGGAAGTGGGGACGCCCTCGACCGCGTAGGGGTAGAAGCGGGACGCCAGGGCGGCGTTCGCAGCCCAGGTGCGGAACGGCTCCGCGCAGCCGGTCACCTCCACGCTCGTCGGCACGCCGCTGGCCTGAACATGCGCGCGTGCGGTGCAGTTGACCGTTTCGTACAGGTACACCCCCTCGGGCATCACCGGCCTCGCTCGTGACCTCTCCATCGGCGGCGGTCCGCCGAGGATCACCGTCACCCCGGGTGCTGGACCAGCGGGCTCGGTCGGGCTCCGCGCGGCCGTCGACGGTGCCGAAGGTTGCGGTGGCGCGATCAGCCGCGCCGCTCCGCAGATCAGCGCCGCGATCCACAGCGTACGCATCGCCCTCTCAGCCCTCTCGCCGCCAGGCCAGCAGCCCAGCGACCAGCGGCTCGACGATCGGCTTCCCGCGCAGTCCCCGTCGCCATTCCAGCGGGATCGCGTCAACGCCCTCGCGCACGCCCGCGACGCCCCCGGCCACGCACGCCGTCGTGTCCGTGTCGTGCCCGAGCCGGATCGCCGCGACCACCACGTCACGGTACCCCGCCTCGCGCATCACCATTCGCGCCGAACACAGCGTGTCGACGACGTAGCCGGACCCGCCCCCCCGCACGATCTCCGGCCGGATGTGGCCTTCGAGCGCCTCCTCCTCGTCGGAGCCCGCCCGAACCAGCCCGCGCATCGTCGCGACGGCGTCGTCCCACGCCCGCTCGCCCGCGGGTGCGTCCCCGTGACCGTCCAAAATCCGCCTCGCCCAAAGGCAATACAGCGCGCAGCAAACCTGCGACCGCATGTGCCCGTGGGTCACGCGCGATTGCAGCATCGCGTCCGCGACCAGCTCTTCGTCCGCGCCCTGGTGCCACAACGCGAGCGGCAACACGCGCATCAGCGACCCGTTCCCGTTCGCCTGCTCGCTCGCGGGCCCGGCCTCCAGCGCCGGAACGCCACGCTCCAGCCGCGCCAGCGCGGACGAGGTCTGGTTGCCGATGTCAAAAACCCTGCCGTCAACCGCCATGTGACCCTCGCCATACCAGCGCAGGAGCTCACGCCCGAGCGCGTCGACGTCGAGGCGACCGTGCTCGAGCAGGCTGTGGAGGAGGCAGAGGGCGTGGGCGCCGTCGTCGGACCAGGTGCCGGGCGGGGTGCCCGTGTGGGCGCGCCCAAAGCCGGCTGGGGGGACGAGGTCGATGACCGCGGGCAGATCGCGGGGGTGGTGGAACTCGTAGGGGACACCGACGGCGTCGCCGATGAGGAGGCCGTAGAGGCCGCCGGCGAGGCGGTCGGGGAGGCGAGGGGTGGTCACGCGACATCTCAGGAGGGCGGGATCTCCTACCCCGGCGCGCCGCGCTTGATACGCCGGCCCCGTGAGCGCCTCCAAGCCCGAGCCGACCCTCCGCCGACTTCTGCTCGACGTGCTGCTCATCGCCGTCGTCTCGACCATCGTGGAGGTCGCCTGTCGCGTCTCAGCGAGAGAGGGCCTCACGGTGGTCGACGTGGCCCGGCTCGTGGCTGTCGGGTCGGCGTGCACGACCGCCTACCTGCTGCCCGTCGCGCTCCTGGGCCGGGCGCTGAAGGTGCGTCGGGAGATGGGCCTGGTCGTCGGCGCGCTCGTCGGCATGCAGTGCGCGAGCAACTACCGCTTTGAGTACGTGCTGAATGAATTCCTGAAGGATCCGAAGGTCTTCGTCGGCGTCCCCGCGGCGTTCGTCACCGGCTTCCTCCCAGTGTACCTTGCGGATCCGCTCCTTCGTCGCATCCCGAATTGGGCCTTTGACCTCGTCGCCCTCCTCGCTGCCGGGGTCGCCGCCTACCGGATCCAGCCGCCCGCGCACGGCCCTGTCGCAAACGCGCTCCCGGACGTCGTCATCATCAGCATGGACACCACGCGCATGGACCGCCTCGGGCCCTACGGTCACGCGATCCATACCCCCAACCTCGACAAGCTGGCGAAGGAAGGGGTCACTTTTGACCAGGCCATCGCCGAGGCGCCGATCACCGAGCCCTCCCATCTCGCCATGCTCACCGGCATCGCGCCGTACACCTCCGGCATCGTCGCGAACGGCACCGTTCTCGGCGACCGGCCCGCGTTGATCTGGCGTGCGCTGGCGGCGAAGGGCTACGCGACCGCGGCGTTCATCAGCGGTTTTCCGTTGCACGGCAAGTACGGCTGGGGGCAGGAGCTCGATGTCTACGACGACGACTTTGGCAGCATCGCCGGGATGCAGTCGCTCTCGCTCGTAAAAGCCTGGAACCAGGTGGCGATCAAGGAGCACGCGCTCCGGGAACGGTCCGCCAACCTCACGCTTTCGCGCGCCCTCCCGTGGATCCGCGCGCACGCCCGGTCGAGTGAGAACGACGCGACGAAAGCGCCGATGTTCGCCTTCGTGCACTTCTACGACGTCCATGGCCCCTACGATCCGCACGGCAAACTTGGGCCGGCGCCGACCACCGGCACGCCGCTCGACCTGCCGTTCTACTGGCCGGCGAAGGACCGCGCGGTCACCGATATCGACTGGATCGAGCAGGCCTATGACAAGGAGGTCGAGTACGTCGACGACGCCGTCGGGCAGGTCGTCGCAGCGCTCGGGCCCGACGTCGACCACACGCTCATCATCGTGACGGCCGACCACGGCGAGAGCTTCACCGAGCACGGGTATCTGTTCGATCACGGCGACAATCTCTACGATCCCTCCCTCCGGGTGCCGCTGTTCGTGCGCTACCCTGGGCATGCGACGGCTGGGGTGCGCGTGCCGTGCCAGGTTGGCGGCGTGGATCTCGTCCCCACCGTGCTCGACTTGCTCGGCGTCAGCGACGGCATCAAGCGCGACGGACGCTCACTCGTGCCGATGCTGAAGGACGGGGCGTGCGACAGCGCCCCCGTCTACTCCTCCACGGTGTCGGGCCGCATGGTCGCCGATCCCCCGGTCGCCCACAGCCGCCGGCTCCCAGGTGAGAAGATCATCTTTCACTCAGAGCGCGACCCCGAATATTTTGATCTCACCACCGATCCCGGTGAGCTTTCGTCCCAGTCCAATGGCGCTTCCCGCGACGCGCTCGACGCGCTGGTGCATGCCTTGCAAAGCGGCGGCACCCTCGTCGGCGCCTCGCAGGACAGCCAGACGCTGCAGATGCTCAAGGCGCTCGGCTACCTGCAGGACGACAAAGCGCCAGGGCCCGACTGAGCGTGAGTCTGTGGCGTCTCGTGCTGCCAGGCCCCCTTTCTAGCCTGGCGTCGCTCTGCGCCGCCCGCCGGCCTAACTTTGTTCGGGAGTACCCGAACGAAGTGGGTTGTCTTCGCCGGTCGCGGCGAGTACGCCACGCCCGCCTCGAAAACCCCGGCCGGGAACGGGTACAACGTCCGCCTTAGCTTGTACCTGGAGCCGCGCTCACAACCCCGTCCCATAGATGAGCCACGCCGCGCCTGCCTTGGCCGTGGCGCCGTGGGCCGCAGCACCGCTGCCAAGCCCGACGTCGTCGTAGCCATCGCCGTCCACGTCGCCGAGGCGCCCGATGGCGTCGGGCATTGGCACCACAGACGTCGGTGAAGTGCCCGAGGCGGCGTCCGGCATGTACCACCCGGCGGTCGTGGTGGGGCTGAAGCCGGGAGTGCCGTATTCCAGGTAGTAGATGCCGACTTCGGTGGTGGCGCCGTTGTCGTAGCCTGGCGCGCCGACGACGAAGTCCGCGTAGCCGTCCGAGTCAAAGTCCCCGACGCCCTGCAGCAGCTTGCCGAGGTAGTCGCTGGCGTTTGAGCCGGTGAGCGTCGCGGCGGCAGCGGTGGTGACGGCGACGGAGCCGCTGGTCGCGCCGCTCGCGATGCCCGAGCCGGCGATCAGGTAGACCTTGCCGGTGTCGATGGTGGCGCCGTTGTCGATCTTGTCGCCGCCAACGCCGAGATCCGCGTAGCCGTCCCCGTCGATGTCGCCGAGCACCGCGACCGAGTAGCCAAGCTCGTCCGAGGCCGTGCTGTTCGTGAACTGGATGTCCGTGGACGCGGCCGCGATCGTACCCGTCGTGCTGCTGTTGCCGAACTCGAAGTAGGCCTCGCCAACGTCCTTGGTCGTGGAGCTCTTGTCGACGCCCGGCGCGCCGATGAACAGGTCGTCGACACCGTCGCCGTCGACGTCCCCGTTGGATGCCGCAGCACCGAAGTAGTCGGCGGCGGTGGTGCCGGTGAGCCGCAGCTCCGCGGCGCTGATGGACACGGAGCCCGTCGCGATGCCGTCGTACCACACGTTCACGGAGCCGCCGTTCGGGCTCGTGGACGTGGAGCCGTTCGACGGGGCGGTGACGACGAGGTCGCCGGTCGTGTTCCCGTCAAGGTTGCCGCCGAGCACGACATAGCCAGCGCCTTCGTTGCCCGTCGTGCCGGTGATCGTGGTTCGGGCGCTGGTCACGTCCGCGCTCGCGGTGCCGCCAGCGAAGATGTACGCGCCGCCGGAGTCGGTGCCCGTCGACCCGTTGCGCTTCCAGGCGCCGATCAGCACCTCGGCCTTGCTGTCCGACGTATAGTCGGGGATGAACGCGATGGAGTTGCCGGCCGCCTCGCCGTTCTCCTTGGCGGTGTACACGGCGTCCGCGGTCGTCGTCGTGTCCGTGGTGGCGACTGCGCCATACCAAACGTACACCCGGCCGTAATTGTTGGTGCTCGCGGCGCTGTCGTAGCCGGGTGCGCCGATGGCCACGTCCGTTTTGCCGTCGCCGTTCACGTCGGCGTTTCCGGCGATCGCAGTGCCGAAGTAGTCGCTCGCAGCGGCGCCGTAGATGGTGTCGCCCGAGGTGGTGCTGACGATCGCCGTCGTGGTCGTGGTCGTGGTGTAGCGACAGTCGCTGTCAGTCAGATCAGCGTTGTCGCAATCGTTGTCGACGCCGTCCTCGCAAACTTCGGTCGCGCCGGGGTAGGTCGTGTTGTCCGCGTCGTCGCAGTCCGTGTTGGTCGACGCGTAGCCGCTTGGCTTGTTGCACGCGCTCACGGTCGCGGTGCCCGCGCCGTACCCGTCGCCGTCGGCGTCCACGTACCAGCTCGTCTCGCCGGTGGCGCCGGCCTCGTCGATGTTGCCGTCGCAGTTGTCGTCGATGCCGTTGCAGGTTTCGGTCGCGGCGGGGTTCACCTTGTTCTTTGTGTCGTCGCAATCGGTGTTGTCGGCGACGTAGTGGGCGGGCGCGTCGCAGGAGAGGCTGGACACGGAGGCGTTGCCGTAGGTGTCCTTGTCGGCGTCCTGGTACCAGGTCGTGGCGTCCACGGCCGAGTTGTCGATGGTGCCGTCGCAATTGTTGTCGGCGCCGTCGCAGACCTCGGTGGCGCCCGGATAACTGTTGGCGTCGGTGTCGTCGCAGTCGGTGCCGTCCACCACGTAGCCAGCGGGTTGGCTGCAGGCGGCCATGCTGGTGGTTCCGCCGTAGGTGTCGTTGTCGAAGTCGAGGTGGTAGGTTGTGCCATCCACGGGCGAGTCGTCGACGAGGTCGTTGCAGTTGTCGTCGATCTCGTTGCAGATCTCGGGGGCGGCGGGATTGATCAGGTCGTTGCCGTCATCGCAGTCGCCCGGCGTGCGCACATACTGGTCGGGTTGGGTGCACGAGACTTCGGTTACCGTGGAGCCGTAGTTGTCGTTGTCTGAGTCCTGGTACCAGGTGGTCTGGTCGACGGCGTCGGTGTCGACCACGCCATCGCAATTGTTGTCGATGCCGTCGCAGACCTCCGAAGCGCCGGGGTGGACGCCGCCGTTGCCATCGTCACAGTCCGTGGACGTGGAAACGTAGCCGGCGGGCTGGCTGCAGGAGGTGGCGGTCGTGGTGCCGCCGTAGGTGTCGTGGTCCGCGTCGAGGTACCACGTGCCGGCGTCCGTCGCGCGATTGTCCGCGGTGCCGTCGCAGTCGTTGTCCAGGCCGTCACACACTTCGACGCCGCCGGGGTGAGCCGCCGAGTGCGCGTCGTCACAGTCGGTGGCGTTGGTGACCGTGTTGGCGGGTTGGGTGCACGACAGGGTGGACGACGACGCGTTCCCGTAGCTGTCGCCGTCGGCGTCCGCGTACCAGGCGGTCTGGAACGCGGGGTCGTTGTCGGCAGTGCCGTCGCAGTCGTTGTCGACGCCGTCGCACACGTCGTTCGCGGCGGGGTTGATGTCCGGGTCGCCGTCATCACAGTCGGTCGCGTCGTCCACGTAGTTGGCGGGCGCGACGCAGGCCTCGGCGGTCACGGCTGGATCGCCGTAGCCGTCTTCATCGCTATCGGCGTAGAACGTGGTGGTCGCGCCGTTGTCGATGGTGCCGTCGCAGTCGTTGTCAACGCCGTCGCACAGCTCGGGCGCGCCCGGGTAGGAGGTGCCGTCCGTGTCGTCGCAGTCGGTGTTGTCGGCCACGTAGCCGCCTGGCGCGCGGCAGCCTGACACGGCCACAGTCGGGTCGCCGTAGCCATCGCCGTCAAAGTCCAGGTAGTACGTGCCGTCCAGCCCCTCGTCCACGTTCCCGTCGCAGTTGTTGTCCACGCCGTCGCACACCTCGGCGGCGCCGGGGTTGATCGCGCCCGCAGCGTCGTTGCAGTCGGTGTTGTCGGCGACATAGTTGGAAGGCGCGTCGCAGGCGAGCTCAGAGATCGCGGGGTTGCCGTAGCCGTCGCTGTCCGCGTCTGCGTACCAGTCGGTCATCCCGGCGGCGCCGTTGTCGATGACCCCGTCGCAGTCGTTGTCATGCCCGTCGCAGACCTCGGTGGCGCCTGGATGATCGGCCGCTCGCGCGTCGTCACAGTCGGTGTTGTCCGCGATGAAGCCGCTTGGGGCGGTGCAGGCCGCGAGGGAGATCGTCGGGTCCCCATACCCGTCGACATCACTGTCCACGTACCAGAGCGTCGCGTCGCTCGCGCCATCGTCAACCACGCCGTTGCAGTCGTTGTCGGCGCCGTCGCAGACCTCGGCGCCGCCGGGGTAGGCAGCAGGGTTGGCGTCGTCGCAGTCGTCGCACGCAGCCACGCCGTCGCCGTCAGCATCGGCGTATCCGACACTGCCGTCACAGTTGTAGTCGTTTGGATCCGTGCAGTCGGTCTCGGGCGCGCCCGGGTGAAAGTTCGCGCGGCTGTCGTCGCAGTCGGTGCTGTCCGCCACGTAGCCCGCAGGCGCCGAGCAGCTCACGACCGACGTGCTCGCGTCCCCATACCCGTCGCCGTCCGTGTCCTGGTACCAGGTCGTCTCGCCGGCTGCGCCCGCCTCGTCGATGTTTCCGTCGCAATTGTTGTCCACGCCGTCGCAAATTTCCGTTGCGCTCGGGTTCACGCTCGCGTCCGCGTCGTTGCAGTCGTCGCACGCCGGGACGCCGTCGCCGTCGGCGTCTGCATACCCCGTTGAACCATCGCAATTGTAGTCGTTGGGGTCGCTGCAGGTCTCGGTTGCGCCGGGGTTGTACGCCGGATCCGCGTCGTTGCAGTCCCCGCCGACGCTCACAAAGCCTGCGGGGGCGTCGCAGCTCCCAACCGTACTGCTGTCGTCCCCATAGCCATCGCTGTCCACGTCCGCGTACCAGGTGCTCTCGTTCACAGCCCCAACGTCGATCGTGCCGTCGCAGTCGTCGTCAAAGCCGTCGCAGACCTCGATCGCGCCCGGGTAGGCCAGGGGATTCGCGTCGTCGCAGTCCTCGCACGCGGGAACGCCGTCGCCATCGGCATCTGCGTACCCGACGTTGCCGTCGCAGTTGTAGTCGTTGGTGTCGGTGCAGCTCGTCTCGGGCGCGCCCGGGTGGTACGCAACGTCCAGATCGTTGCAGTCACCACCGGAGGCCACGTAGCCATCGGGCGCGCTGCAAGCCGTGACGGTGTCGGTGTCGTCGCCATACCCGTCGCCATCGAGGTCTGCGTACCAGGTCGTGCCGCCGGTCGCGTCCGCGCCGTCCGTCACGCCGTCGCAATTGTTGTCGATGCCGTCGCACACCTCGCTCGCGCTTGGGTTCACGGCGGCGTTCGTGTCGTCGCAGTCCTCGCACGCCGGGACGCCGTCGCCATCGGCGTCGGCATAGCCGCTCGAACCGTCACAATTGTAGTCGTTGGGGTCCGTGCAGTCGGTCTCGGGCGCGCCGGGGTGGTAGGCGGTGTCCGCGTCGTTGCAGTCGCCAGCCACGCTCGCAGTCCCGGCGGGCTCGGTGCAGGAGGCGGTGGCGGTCCCGTCCTCGCCGTAGCCATCGCCGTCGGCGTCCGTGTACCAGTCGGGCGCGTCCACCGCGCCAACGTCGATGGTGCCGTCGCAGTCGTCGTCGATGCCGTTGCAGACCTCGGCGGCGGAGGGGTTGACGGCCGCGTTGCCGTCGTCGCACTCCTCGCAGGCAAAGTACCCGTCCCCGTCGTTGTCGACAGCGCCGGCCGAACCGTCGCAATTGTAGTCGTTTGGATCGGTGCAATCGCTCTCGCTCGCGCCGGGGTGGTACGCGGTGCTTGCGTCGTTGCAGTCGCCGCTCTGCGCGGTGTACCCGGGAGGCGCCGCGCAGGCCTGCTCCGTCGTCGTGCCGCCGTAGCCGTCCCCGTCGCCGTCCTTGTAGTAGGTGTTCTGCACCCCTTCGTCCGTCTGGCCGTTGCAGTTGTCGTCCAGGCCGTTGCACGTCTCGGTCGCGCCGGGGTTGATCGTGGGGTTTGTGTCGTTGCAGTCGCCCTGGGCGGTGGTGTAGCCGTCGCCGTCTGCGTCGTTGACCGCGGTGTCCGCGTTGGTGTCCGTGTCGCCCGAGTCGGCCTGCGAATCGCCGGCGCTGTCGTTGTCGAGGTTGTGCCCCGTGTCGGTGTCGCCGTTGCCGGAGTCCGACTTGTTGCCGTTGCAAGCTGGCAGGACGACGAGCGCGAGGGCGGAGAGGGCAAGCATCGAGACGAGGCGCATGGGCGAGGCTCCGGGAGTCTCGTGGATAGCCTGAAATTCAGGCGATGGCGATGGGATTCGGGGCGCGCGGCGGGCGTGATGCGGGCCGCCGATCCCGGCGCGGGTGAGGAGGGTTCATGCTACGTAGTACCGCAAACTGGAGTCCGCATGTCCCTCCTCACCCTGCTCGGCTGTACGATGACCTGTGGCACCGGCACCCACCCCGACGGCGCCGAGTGCGTTGCGGACGCCGCGACCAACGACAGCGGTACCTCGGACACGGCTTCGGACACCGACACCGACACCGATTCGGACGCCGACACCGACTCGGACACGGACACGGACACGGACACCGATTCGGACGCCGACACCGACTCGGACACCGACACCGATTCAGGCAGCTCCTGGGACTACGGTGAGACCGGCCCCTGCGCGCCGACATCCGCCTGGGCGGACGCGCCGGTGCCCGCGGCGCTGCTCACGGGCACCGCGTACGACGCCAGTTACGACGCCGGGATCTCCGCGTCTGCGGCGCTGATCGGCGGGGGGAGCGGGGATTACTCCGAGTCCCGCATCGTGTCCGGTGCGACGGTGGTTGCCATCGGCACGGAGCCGAATGGGACTATCTCCTGCGCTACTACGTCGCGGACGCGAACGACACCGTCGTCGTCGAGTCCCAGACGCCGGCTGCGATCGGCGACAAGGTGACGTTTGCGTGGAACCAATTCGAAAACTACGGTGATTTGCCGATGATAAAGGACCCGGGGTCCTGGTCCGTCAACTCCAGCAACAACCCCGTCTACGCCAGGCACCTCGGCGCAGCGACCGTCGACTTTGCCCACTACAGCGAGCTCATCCATGAGGCGGGCGAGCTGACCGGGGTCTCCAGCCTGGACTGCGGCACCGGGTACACGTGCTTCGTCTTTGAGCACGACGGCGTTCGCGACCGCATCCGCCTCGCAACGCTCAACACGTTCGGGTTGGACGTGGACTACACAGGCGGCATGTGTGCGGAGGTCCTCGCCCCCGCCGGCCAGCGGAACACCAGCAGCGGCGTGACCGGCTATTACATCGATGTCGCCTCGGCGGCGTGGATGCACGTCTGGCCGGTTCCGTAGCGGGTCAGCGGCGAAGTGGCGCTGGCAGAGCACGTGCGCGATTCATGCTGCTCGGAGCAGGCTTCTGGTGTTTGGACGGGCCGATCCCGGCGTAAGGTTCGCCGAGGGCCGGGATCCGCGGCCGGAACCCTGAAGTTGGTCCCGTTCGCCGCAGTCCTGACCCTCCTCGCGTGTGCCGGAGCGCGAGGCGCGGCCAGGCCGGATCTCGGCGACAGCGGCGCCTGCCCCTATTTTCAGCTCCAGGACGACGCCGGCGTTTGCGTCCCGGACGCGTGCGGGACGAGCCTCTGGCCCGAAGGGGTCGATGGGGACACGATCTTCGTCGATGGCGGGGCCGCTGACGGTGGGGATGGGTCGGAGGCGACGCCGCTGCAGACGGTGCAGGCGGGCGTGGACGCCGCGGGAGCGAGGGGCGGCGGGCTGGTTGCGGTTGCAGCGGGGACGTACGCCGAGAACCTGGTGCTTGGCGACGGCGATGCCGGCATCAGCGTGGCCGGGCGATGTCGGGAGCTCGTGGTCCTGGACGGGAGCGCGGGCGACGGGCTGGCAACGCTGTCCATCATCGGGACTCGCAAGGTTGCCAGCCTGGCCCTCTCGGACGTGACCGTGACTGGCGGCAGTTACGGCGTCGTCGTCGGCAACGGGACCGTCGGCCTGACCGACGTCGACGTCGTCGGCAACACCAACATCGGCGTCATCGCCTCGACCGGGGCGACGCTCACGCTCAAGACCTCGACGATTACGGGCACCTTGCCCGAGCGGCGCAAGAACGGGTTCGGCCTGCAGGCCGAGAACGGCGCGCAGGCGACGGTCCATTCCTCGACGATCGACGGCAACACCGAGCTCGGCGTCCTCGCCTCGGACATCGGGACGACGCTGACCATGTACCACTCGACCATCTCGAACACGCTGACGACGTCGGCCGGGACGGAAGGCTACGGACTCGTGGCGCAGACAGGCGCGAGCGTGAGGATGATCGGCGGTTCGATCGAGCGAAATACCTCGGTCGGCGTTTGGGTGCAGTCGTCGGTGACGAGCGTGTCGCTGGATAGCGTGGACATTGATGCCACGGTGCCGGACGGCAGCGGGGACTTCGGGTTTGGCGCGCAAGTCTCGTCTGGAGGCACGCTCGTCACAGCGGGCTGCGCGCTGAACGGGAACGCGAACGCGGGCCTGATCGTCGACGGCGTCGGCGCCAACGCATCCCTCACGGACCCCTGGGTCGTCGACACCCTCCCGCTCGCGGACGGCACCGGCGGGTACGGCGTGGAGGTCGAGAACGGCGGCAGCATCACGCTCTCCAGGGGGTGGGTCGAGGGCAACGCGAGCGCCGGGATCTGGGCCAACGGCGCAGGATCGCACGCCTCGCTCGTCGACACGGACGTCACCGACACGCTCGCGGGGGCCGGCTCTGGGGGCGACTCGCGGGGAATGGGGATCTGGGCGCAGAGCGGCGCCGTGGTGGACGTTTCCGGCGGGACCCTCGCTTCAAACACGGTCGCCGGCGTGGTCGCGTCGGACGACGGGACGACGGTGAGCCTCGACGGCGTCACCGTCACGGACACCCAGCCGAACGCGTCGGGCGAGTACGGGCTCGCGTTGGACGTGATGCGCGGGGCGGCCATGACGTGCACGGGCTGCACGCTGACGGAGAGCGTGAACGCGGCCGTGGCGGTTGGCAGCGAGGGCAGCACGCTGGACCTGGAAGACTCGCTGGTGTGGGACACCTGGCGTGGGACGGACGCGAGCATGGCCGTTGGCGCGGTGGCCGAGACGGGCGGGGCGTTGACAGCCTCAAACCTAAGGATCAGCTACACCCAGGGGCCCGGCGTGTACGTGGTGGCCGGCGGCTCGCTCACATGCTCGGGCTGTGAGATCGACGAGAACAGCTATGCCGGTGTCCTGCTCCTGGACGGCGTCGCCGCGCTGGATGACGCCACGATCCACGGTAATTACTCGGACGTCTCGCTTGGCGGGGGGTTCGGCGTGTATGTCAACAACCGCTCGGGCCCGCCGAGCCTGTCGCTGACCAATTCGTTCGTTGAAAACGAGCCGTACGCCGCCGTCTGGCTGGACGGCGCGGGGACCTACGACATCGAGGATGACGTGCTCAGCGGTGGCGACGGCGTGCCCGTCGGCGCGAACACCATCCACGGGAACGCCGTGTTCGCCGAGAATGGCGTTCCGGCGTGGGATGGGACCACGGGGCTCTACCTGGGCGGCGACTCCCTGGGTGACGCGTCTGACGTTGCCCTCCTCCTCGACGACAGCTCCGCGGTGCTCGACGGCGACTCCTGGTCGTTGAACGCCACGGACGTGCGTCAGCAGCGGTGCGAGGACGTCGTCGCCATCCCCAGCGACCAGCTCAGCGCGGCGCCCTCGACCGCGATCTGCCCCGGCACGAACCTGCTGACGGCGTACGACCTCGTCTTCAGCACGTTGGACCTGCCGGTGGTGGCGACGGCGGGGTGAGGCCTACGGGCAATCATAGTTCGCCGACCCCGGCGTCCCATAGTCATACTTGGTCCCCGACTTGTACCAGGAGTACGTCGACGACGAGGTGGTGGAGCACCAGTTCGTGTTCGTGTTGTTCGAGGTCGCGTCGAGGTGCGCGGGGTCGAGCGACATCGACCGGCCACCGTCGCGGGGCCAGTTGGACGCCGTCGTGGCGCCGCTCGTGTCGTAGTACCAGGTGATGCTGTCGATCTTCGTGCCCGTGCCGGAGCCGCCGTTGATGTAGAGCGAGAGCGAGTCGGAGTCGCGGCCGAACTGGAATTGGTTGGTGTGATAGGTCCCCGAGTAGGTTGCGACCTGGGTTGGGTCGCCCCACACGTAGTCGCAATATTCGGGGTAGCTCGCGCCCGACGAGCCCTCATACGTGCTCGTGCGGCAGAACGTGAGGTAGTCGCCCGGGGCCACGGTGACGCTGTCCGTGGGGTCGACGAAGAAGCCGCGGTAGTCCGACGACGACGCCGCGCGGATGAAGTACCAGTTGGACAGGTCCACCGTGCGCGCCGAGGCGTTGTAGACCTCGAACCACTCGGCGTTCTCGACCGTGGCTGACCCGCCGACGTAGGGCTGGCGGGCGATCTCGCTGATGACGATGTCGCCGACCGAGACGAAGTCCTCGTCCACCCAGCCGTCGCAGTCGTTGTCGATGCCGTCGTCCGTCTCGGCGTTGCCCGGGTACGCGTCCGCGTTGGTGTCGTCGCAGTCGGTGGAGACGGTGGAGTAGCCGGGGAGGCCGAGGCAGGCTGCACCGGCGGTGGTGGAGCCGTACCCGTCGCCGTCGCCGTCGAGGTACTGGCTGACGACGGCGAGGCCGTTGTCCGCGACGCCGTCGCAGTCCTGGTCGAGACCGTCGCAGACCTCGGCCGCGCCGGGGTGGACCGTGTCGTCAGCGTCGTTGCAGTCGGTGCTGTTGGCCACGTAGCCGGCGGGCATCGAGCAGCTTGACATCGTGGTGCTGGCGTTGCCGTAGCCGTCGCCGTCCGCGTCGAGGTACCAGGTCGTCGCGTCTGTCGCGAAGTCGTCGACGACGCTGTTGCAGTTGTTGTCCAGGCCGTCGCAGATCTCGGGCGCGCCCGGAAAGCTGACGTTGCTGGCGTCGTTGCAGTCGTCGCTGCTGCTCACGTAGCCGGCGGGGATGGAGCAGGAGGCGAGCGTGGCGGCGGCGTTTCCGTGCGTGTCGCCGTCGCTGTCCTGGTAGTAGGTCGTCGCGTCGGTCGCGTTGTCGTCCACGGTGCCGTTGCAGTCGTTGTCGACCCCGTCGCAGGTCTCGGGGTTGCCGGGGTAGGCGGCCGCGTTTGCATCGTCGCAGTCGTCGCTGTTGTTCACGTAGCCGGCGGGCTGCTCACAGCTCGCCTCGGTGAACACGCCGCCGTAGCCGTCGCTGTCGCCGTCCTGGTACCAGGTGATCATGTCGACCGCGCCGACGTCCACGGTGCCGTCGCAGTCGTCGTCCACGCCGTTGCAGACCTCGGTCGCGGCGGGGTTCACGGCCGCGGCGGTGTCGTCGCAGTCGGACGAGTCGGAGACGAAGCCGGCGGGTGCTGTGCAGGCGCTCTCCGAGGTCTCGGCGGTGCCGAAGCCGTCGCCGTCAGCATCCGCGTAGAAGGTGCTGAAATCGGTGGCGCCGTCGTCGACGAGGCCGTTGCAGTCGTTGTCCTTGCCGTCGCAGAACTCGGTCGCGCCGGGGTGCGAGAGCGACTGCGTGTCGTCGCAGTCGGTGTCGTCGCTCACGGTGCCGCTGGGCTGCGTGCAGGCGGTCACGGGCGAGGCGGGATCGCCGTAGGTGTCCCCGTCCGCGTCGGTGTACCAGGTGGAACCGCCAGAAGCGCCGGTCTCGTCGATCGCTCCGTCGCAGTTGTTGTCGATGCCGTCGCACACCTCGGTGGCGGACGGGTTCACGGCCGAGTTGCTGTCGTCGCAGTCGGAGCTGTCGGCGATGAAGCCGGCGGGTGCCGAGCAGGAGGTGTAGGTGGTGGTCGGGTCGCCGGTGCCGTCGCCGTCCACGTCTGCGTACCAGGTGGTGACGTCTGCGGCCGTGTTTTCGTCGACGGTCCCGTCGCAGTTGTTGTCGACGCCGTCGCACAGCTCGGTCGCGGAGGGGTTGATGGCGGCGTTGGCGTCGTCGCAGTCCTCGCAGGCGGGGACACCGTCGCCGTCGGCGTCCGCATAGCCCGTCGACCCGTCACAATTGTAGTCGTTCGGGTCGGTGCAGTCCGCCTCCGTCGCGCCGGGATTGTAGGCCGGATCGGCGTCGTTGCAGTCGCCGCCCTGGGCGACGTAGCCGTCCGGCGCGTTGCACGCCGTCGTCATCATCGTGTCGTCGCCGTAGCCGTCGCCATCGACGTCCGCGTACCAGATCGTGGCGTCCGCAGCGCTGTCCTCGTCGACCGTCCCGTCGCAGTTGTTGTCGATGCCGTCGCAGATCTCGGTCGCGTCCGGGTTCACGGCGGCGTTGGAGTCGTCGCACTCCTGGCAGGCGGGAAAGCCGTCGCCGTCAGCGTCCGCATAGCCCGTTGAACCGTCACAATTGTAGTCGTTCGGGTCTGCGCAGTCGCTCTCGGAGGCGCCGGGGTTGTACGCCGGGTCCGTGTCGTTGCAGTCGCCGTCGCTCGCGACGTACCCGACGGGCTGCGAGCACGACGTCATCGTGTTGCTCGCGTCTCCGTAGCCATCGGCGTCCTGGTCCGCGTACCAGGTCGGAGCACCGATGGAGGTATCCGGGTCGACGACGCCGTCGCAGTCGTTGTCCAGGCCGTCGCACACCTCGGGCGCGCCCGGGTAGATGGCCGCGTTGGTGTCGTCGCAGTCGTCGCCGCCGGTCGCGGTGGAGGTGTGCCCGTCGCCATCGGCGTCGGTGCCGGCAGCGCTGTCCGAGTTGCTGTCGCTGTTACTGTCCGAGGCGCTGTCGCCGCTGCTGTCGCCGTTCGTGGACGAGTCGCCCTGGTTCGTGTCGGACGTGTCGCCATTGTGCTTGCCGTTGCAGGCAACGAGGAGGGCGAGGGCGAAGGGGAGGACGAGGGTGCGCATGGGCAGATCTCCGGCAGGCTTGTGCGGACCAGTTTACCCGGCGGCGCCGGGGGTGCACGACATTTTGGGACGAAAGCTGGACGGCAAACGGCGGTCGGGCTTGAGCGGAGGGTCAAGAAACGGTAGAGTCTGGCGTGTTCCGTCGTCCCGCTTTTTTCCTTTGCCTCCTCGGCGCATCCCCGTTCGGGTGCCAGGCCGAGTCCGTCGACGGCTCTGCCCCGGGGCCTCGCTCGCTGGGCTTGTTGAGCCTGGACCCGCGCGTCCTCCCGTCGCTGGAGGCAGAGCGCAACCGGGTCATCATCGTTGGTGCTGGCGTTGCCGGGCTCACTGCGGCTGTGGAGGCCCGCGCACAGGGTGCGGACGTCGTCGTCCTGGAACGCGAGACCGACACGATCGGCGGAGCGGCGAACGGGGCCTCGCTGATGTTGTTTTCCGGTAGCTCCGAGCAGGAAGCGGCGGGCGTCGTCGACTCGCCCGACCAGCTCATGGCCGAGTGGCCGTCGTTCACCGGCGGCAACCCGTCGGACCCCTGGGTCCGCTACTTTGCCGACCACAACGTGCCGGACTCGCATGACTGGCTGGCTGGGCTCGGGGTCGGCTGGTCGTCGCCCTTCCCGGATCCGTCGGCTGGGACGACGCCGCGCATCCACGGCATCGCCGGGGGCGGCATGGAGCTGATCGCCCAGTTGTACGCCCAGCTTCCAAACGGGGTGGTGCACATGGGCATCGAAGCGACGCACATCGCGCAGGACGACGCGGGGCGGGTCATCGGCGTCGACTGGCAGGACGTCACCAGCGGGGAGACCGGGCGGCTGACGGGCCGGGCGCTGGTGGTGGCGACGGGCGGCTTCGGCTGGGACCTCGACCGGGTGCGCCAATACCGGCCGGACCTGCAGGATGTGGTGCTGACACGCGCCTCGTTCGAGGGGGCCGACGGGAACGGGCTCGACATGCTCGTCGGGCTCGGCGCGGCGACGCAGAACCTCGCTGCGGTGGGCCTCTACGCGCATTCGTCGCGCTGCCCGGACGAGGCGACGATGGAGATGGACGTGCCGTTCTTGTGGAGCGTGCCGTGGGTGAACGCCACCGGCCAGCGGTTCACGGACGAGGGCGTGATGAACGACTTCCACACGGCGCAGCGAATCGTGGACGGCGGCGGGCAGGCGTGGATGGTTTTCGACCCGCAGATCGCCACGGAGGCGTTTGACTGCGCCCCGGACAGCGCCGAGGAACGCTGGTTCAGTGCGGATGACGCCGTCGCGGCGGGGTTGGCGGCCGAGGGGGACGACCTCGCGAGCCTGGGGGCGAACCTCGGCGTCGACCCAGCGGCGCTCACAGCGGAGGTGAAGGCGTACAACGAGGCGGTCTACCAGGATGGCGGGGATGCGTGGCGGGCGACGATGAAGGGCGCGCGGTCGGTCGACATGCCGCCTTTCTACGCGATGCCAGTGGCGGTGAGCGTTGCCAAGATCTTTGGCGGCGTGGACGTGGACCTCGACGGGCAGGTGCTGGACACGGCTGGGCACCCGATGCCCGGGTTGTACGCCGCGGGTGAGCTGACCGGGATGGCCGGGGGCAGCCTCGTCGGCGACTCCGGGTTCACCGGCTCCCTCACCGCCGTCGTCCTCGGCGCGCGACTCGCGGGCGAGCATGCGGCGACGGATCCGGTTCACGCCTCGACGCGCTGATCCCCGGCGCGCCCGGCGCCGTCTTTCTCCAGCCTCCAGCCTTTTCTTGATACGACGGTGCCGATGCAACTCCCTATCGACGAGCTCCGCCGCTTCGTCAAGCACTGCGACCCCAGCGAGCCCCTCTCCGCCGACCACGCGTTCTACGTGCCGCTGGACGCGGATGCGCGCGGGGGCGACCAGGGCTGCGTCGGCCGGCTCAAGCGCACGCTCGACCTCGCCGGCCCGCTCGAGCAGACCTGCCAGCTCTTCACGGGCTTTCCAGGCGCCGGCAAGACCACGGAGCTGATGCGCCTGCAGCACGCGCTGGAGGCGGACCGCAGCGAGGCGACGCGCGCCGTCTACATCGATTTTGAACAGTACATCGACCGCTTCTCGCCGATCACCATCTCGGACGTCCTTCGGGTGTGCGCGTATGTGCTCGACCGCGAGGCGACCATCGCCGAGAGCAAGGATCCCGACGCCCGCCCCGGCTACCTCGAAAGGCTCTGGCACTTCCTGCGGCAGGACGTCCACCTCAAGGACTTCGGATATTCCAACTTCGGACCGGAATTGTTGTTCGAGCTACGGGACAATCCGACCTTCCGGGAGCGCGCGCGCGAGGTGATGTCGCTGCGCTTTCAGCAGTTCGCGGAGGAGGCCGTCTCCACGATGGCCGCCGCGGTCGTGCGGCTGCGCGCTGCGGCGATGTGCGAGCGCGTCGTCGTCCTCGCGGACAGCCTGGAGAAGCTCACGCCGGTGCGCGAGGAGGACCGTCGGCTCGTGGAATCGAGCGTTGAAGCCCTGTTCCTGCAGCACGCCCGCCTCCTGCAGATCCCGTGTCATGTCATCTACACCTTCCCGTTCTGGCTTGGCTTTCGCACCGCCGGCCTCGGGTCGGCCTACCACCAGGAGACCGTGATCCTGCCGATGGTCAAGGTCCGCACGCGCGAAGGCGAGCCGTGGACGCCCGGAATCGCGCGGCTGGAGGAGATCGTCCGCCGTCGCCTGGACGTGGACCGCGTGTTTGGGAGCGCCGAGCGCCTGCGTCCGCTCCTCGAAGCCTCCGGCGGCTATCCGCGCGACCTCCTGCGCCTTTTGCGCGAGGTGCTCTTCCAGGCCACGAGCTTTCCCGTCACCGCCGAGGACGTCGAACGCGTCATCTCGCAGCTCTCCCAGAGCTACGCAGACGTCGTCCGCTCGACCGACATCCCGCTGCTTGACGAGGTCGAACGCACCAATTCAATGCCGCTTGGCGACAACGACCAGACGCAGGCCTTCGGCCGACTGCTCGACCGCTGGCTCGTCCTCGCCTACCGCGACGATCGGCGCTGGTACGGCGTCCACCCGCTCGTGGCTGCCGCGCGCGACCGGTTCCTGCGTCCGCCGCTGCAGGAACTTCCCTGAAAGCCTCCGGGCGGGGACCGCCCGCGTGACACAGGGCTACCCCGCGCTCCTGCGCGTGCTGGGGATGATCGACGGGTTCGTGCTCGTACCCGTGGAGCTCGCCGGCCTGGCGGGAGCGTTGCGCCTGCATCGATGGCTTCGTCGGCACGGCCACGATCTCGACTTTGAGCGCCTCGATGGCGACAGCGTCGGGCGGTTGATCGCACGTACCCGCGGGGTCATCGCGGTCGGCTCGTCCGACACCCCGGACGCCGACGTCGCCTTGCTCAGGCGCGTGAACCAGGCGCGCGACGCCGTTGCCCGGCCGCCCTTCCCGATCCTCTGGTGTGGCTCGACCGACTGGCTCGCGCTCACCTGGCAACACGCGCCGGACTTCTGGTCCGTGCGCGCGCAGACCCGTTCGCTGCGCCCCGACCCCGCCGGTCCGGCTCAATCCGGGCCAGAGTGGGCGGGTGAGGCGGGTTTTGAGGACGCCGCCCGGCTGCGTCAGCTCCGCGACCTTGCGCGCGAACAGGCGGATCGGCTGAACGCGGCTCGGCTCGGCTACGCGCTGGCGGCAGCGCTGGCGGCAGGTGGCGACGTGGCGGCGGCGAGCGCGGCGATCGGCGAGGCGGTCGCGGACCTGGCGCGGGGTGCCCCGGAGCCAGACCTGGCGTTTGACCTGCATCTGCTCGGTGCGCGGCTGGCGCTTGCGGCCGGGGAGGGGGGCGTTGCGAGGCGATGGTTGGCGACGGCGCGGTCGCTGGCGGCCGGGAGCGTGGGAAAAGAGGCGCAGATCGGGCTGATCGCGGCGGAGAGCGCGCTACGGAGCGGACGGAAGGCCGATGCCGTCCAACGGTACGCGCGGTTGCTGCCGGGGCTGGCAGACCGGCCGTTGCTCGCGGCGCGGGCGCGTGTGGGGCTGGGGCGTAGTCTGGTGCGCGCAGGCGCGTACAAGGCGGGCGAGGACATGCTGCGGGACGCCGTGGCGTTGTTCCAGTCGCAGGGCGAGGCGTTGGGGGAGGCGACTGCGCTGGTTGAACTAGGCGATCTCTGCCGGCGGACGGGCCGGTTGGCGCAGGCACGGGATCTCCTGCTCGGCGCGCTGGAGTCGTTCGTGGAGGGCGGGCTCACGGCGGCGGCGGAGCGGACGCACGAGCTGCTGGCGCTGGTGGAATTGGCCGACGGGCGGCCCGGAGAGGCCCGCGTGGCGCTGATCGCAGCGGGTGCGGACCGCCCCGACGCCGGGGCCCGGAAGCAACGGCTGTACGCCCGCACCCGCCCGATGTGACGATCTTCCTCCCGCATTTCGTAACCGCGCGTGGTGAGATGCACGCTGTGGATCGAAACGCGAGGCCGCAGCTGCAGGTCACCGCAGAGCGAGCGGAGGGCACGGAGCAAGACGGGGAGGGGAGAAGACAAACCGCCAAGGAAGAAGATCGAGGCGCCAAGCCCGCTAAGGAAGAGAGGAGCAAGCTGGATTTCCTTGGCGAGCTTGCCGGCCTTGGCGGTTGAAGCTCCTCTTGTCGCCTCCCGCCCGCGTCGCGGTCCCCTCGCGCGGCCCCTCAGGGCGCGAAGGAGAGCCCCGCCGACACGATGGCCTCGCCGCCGCCGGCGGGAGCGTGAAACTTCAGGCCGTCGACGACCTTGAGGATGCAGCCCTGGAATTCGGGATCGTCGATCTCGGATCGCTTCACCGTGGCTTCGGTGGCACGCCCGCTCGCGTCGACGATGAAGTGGATGACGATCGTACCTTTGAAGCTGGGTATCCGCTTGCGCAACGTTGCGTCGCACACGTCTTGCTGGGCCATCGCGGCGGGCCGCCGATCCCGGCGCTCGGCACACCTCGCGCCAGTCTCGGCGTTGATTTTTCGGCGTTCCAAGGCCACGTTCGCCGCCAGCCGCCGAAGACGGCAGCCGGCACCGAACGTGCGGGGAACGCCGCGCGGGGGGCCAATCCGACCAGCCATCCACGCGATTTCAGGTGGA
>CAIMSU010000072.1 GCA_903844155.1 uncultured Pseudomonadota bacterium
AAGTGGCTGAAAGCGCGCGATTGGCGAGAGCAATGGCCCCCCGGCGCGCGGTTCCGCGCACGAACCGTGCCGGCTGGCGTACTCGCCGGCTGGCGGGGTTCGTGGCCTTGGAACTGCGGGAAATCAGCGCCGAGGCTGGCGCGAGGTGTGCCGAGCGCCGGGATCGGCGGGCCAATCCGTGCGCTCGGCAAACATAGCGTTCGCATCCACCTGAAATCGCGGAGATGGCTGGTCGGATTGGCCCCCCGCGCGGCGTTCCGCGCACGTTCGGTGCCGGCTGCCGTCTTCGGCGGCTGGCGGCGAACGTGGCCTTGGAACGCCGAAAAATCAGCGCCGAGACTGGCGCGAGCGGTGGCGAGCGCCAGGATCGGCGGCGCGGTGTGGTAGGATCCGCGTCGGAGTTGCGCCATCTACGACCCGCTCATCTTGCTGCTGCTCGCGGGGGCTGTCACGATGGGCCTGATCGTGGCAATTTTCGGCCTGCGGGCGCGTGTCGCGGCGTTGGAGGCCCATGTTGCGACGATGACGGTCCGCGCGGCCGTGGAGGCGCCGGGGCCCCGAGCCCCGGAGGCGCGTTCAGGGTCGGTCAGTCAGAGGGAGTCCTCCCCGATGGGGGACGTTCGCGCGCTCGTCCGTGCCGGGCAAAAGCTCAACGCGATCAAGCGTTATCGGGAGCTGACCGGGCTTGGGCTGCAGGAGGCGAAAGAGGCCGTGGACGCCATGGATCACGACGCATAGGTGGGCGAAGGGCGGCCGTGGATCTCAATCCGGCAGCTTGCAACACCGGAATCCGGTTGAGTAGTCGTGGTAGGTGAACTCGTGGAAGGTGGTGGTGTAGCTGCAGCCGGGACCGTTGAGGACGGCGTCGGCATAAAAGCCGCCTTTGAAGGTGCCGTTCGCGTCGTCGATCCACTCGTGCTCGTTGCCGTGCTGGTCGTAGACGCCCTCCGGGGTCACGCAGCCGGGGTTGGCGCCGGCGGGATCTTCGGTCCCCGGCTGCTGGTTGATGCCCGGGTCGTTCATGTGCTCCATGTCCCAGACGTCGGTGCAATTGTGGAAATAATCACAGACGGGATGGCCATATTCGCCGGTGCCGACGTAGGTCACGTTGCAGGCGTTGGGGTCGTACTCATCGCCATAGGGGTAGGTCCGGCCGCTTCCGTCGGGTTCGCCAGAGCAGGCGGTGAGCCACTCCTGGAGCGTGCAAAGGGTCTTCCCCGCGTTGGCGCACATCTGCGCCGCCGTGGAGCCCGAGATGTAGCCCTGGGGGACCATGCCGGACGCGGACATGGCCACGCCCGTGGTCGCGATCGGCAAGCCGTCCGGCACATCGTAGGGGGACCAGCCGTCGATGTAGGCCTCCCAGCGGTCGATGCAGACGGTCGTGCCGCCGCCGGACACGAGCGCCATCTCGGGCGGGCAGGGGGCGGGCGGGGCCGTGTCGGTGGAGTCCGAGGGGGGGACGACGCCGGAGTCGGTGGTGCCTGAGGGCGTGCGCCCGGGGTGGGCGTCGCGCGTGGTGGGGGTGTAGGCGGGCGCGGTACACGCGCCGACGGCGAGCACCGTGACTGCGAAGAGCGCCCGATGCAGGCGGAAGAGCGCAGGGGCGGGCAGTGCGGGAGGCATGCGGGTGCGGGTTCGGGCGGATAACCGACCGGCGAGTCCCCGTAGCTCAGTTGGATAGAGCAACAGCCTTCTAAGCTGTGGGTCCCGCGTTCGAATCGCGGCGGGGGCGCTCTCCAGGCCGGGGCGTGGTGGTGGGGCGAGGGCCCGCTCGCCCGCGTTACACCTCGACCATGTCCGACCTCGTCGAGCGAACTCGTCCTCCGCCCAGCGGCGGCTCTTCACGCGGCTGGAGCTGGACCCGGATGCCAAGGCTCGCGAGTCCGCCTGCGGTCCGCCAGAGCCATGAGGATGGTTGTGGCCCGGCTTGCGCCGAGATGCTGCTGCGGGACCGAGGGTTCGAGGTGGCCCAGGTCGGCATCGCTGAGGGCATGGCACTGCCCGCGACCGCGGAGTGTCTCGCGGCCCGGATGGGCGAGGTGTCGCCGACGACCTGGCTCGGGGCGTTCGCCGCGCTGGACGGAGGCCCCTCCTGGGCATTCGTCGCCGGCCTCACGGCCGAGCGCGGCTCGTGGGCCGCTCTCCTTGAGCCGCTCGGCTTTCGGCATCCGGGCCATTGGGTGGTGGTGGACGGCGTGTCCGACGACGGGGTTGTCTGGATCCGCGACCCGGTGGGGCAGCATTACGGCACGCCGATCGAGGAATTTCTTGAGCTTTGGCACTACACCATGATGGTCATCGAGGAGGGCTCGCAATGAACGTTCGACTGTTGAGGATCGAGTCTGGCTCACACAACGCGGCGAGCGGCGGGACCTTCGAAGTCCGGGTGCTTGTGGAGGTTGACACGGTTCCGGCCTGGCATGTGCTCCACGCCACCCCCCGCGTTCTGGCCGGCGTGGAGGCGACCCTCCTCGGGGCGAGCGACGCCCTCCAACGGCTGTTCCAACACGAGCAGGTTGCGCTACATCGCATCTGCAAGCTCGTGGGCGAAGAGCTGCGTGGACGTGACGTGCGCATGCCCCAGCAGATCGCCGCCTGACGGCGTCCAGCGCCGCCCCTTCGCCCCTGTACAAACTGCGTACAAACTGCCCCCCGATCCCCTCCACAACGCAGTCCCCATCGGCACGCGCCACCCCGTTCCCCGCCTTCTAAGCTGTGGGTCCCGCGTTCGAATCGCGGCGGGGGCGCTCACGTCCGCGCGGGCGGGTGTAGAATGGGGCGTGCCTGTCTCGTCGACTCTACGTTCGCTCCCGCTCGCGACGCTCGTCGGCGCCGGGCTGCCGGGGTGCTCCGGGACCTCGCCGGCGCCCGTGTACTCGGCGGCGACGACACCGACGCTCAGCGCCGCAGATTCGGGGGCGAATTCCGGCGCGGATTCGGGCGCGGCCGTAGACTCGGCTTCCAATGCCGATACGGGCGGAAGCGGGGATTCAGTGCCGTGCGTCGAAGGGGACACCGCGACCGACGCGGCGACGTTCGACGACGTGTGGCCGGGTGATCCTGCGCCCGGGTGCAACGTGGTCTCGTACCGGGAAACGTACGACTGGGGCGAGGTGCTGTCCGACGGTTACGCATACGACCTGGATGCGGCCGGGAAGCTCGTGTGGGCCACGTCGAGCTACACTTACGGCACCTACAGCGTTCTCTTCACGTACAACGCCGACGGAACGCTGGCGACGTGGGAGGGATCGTACCCGGACGGGAACGACTACAAGCGCGAGGAGTTCCGCTACGATGCAGGCGGGCGGCTGGTGAGCGTCGATGTCGACCTCGACGCGGCGGAGGGGGCCGTCTCGGTTGGCAACGTCGATTTGGGTGCCCAGGGCCCTGTCGACCGAAGCATCCCATACACCTACGATGCGGATGGCAAGCTGATCTCGGGCGGTCGGGCGGGTTGGTGGGGTCTGGTGACGGGCATGGACACCTTTGCGTACGATGACGCCGGCCGCTTGGTCACGGACCGGGAGGTCTCGGGCGATGTGGTGTACACTTGGACCTACGACGAGGGTGGCGAGCTCCTCTCGTACGAGTACGACTTTGGCGGCGAAGCCTATTGGGTCCGGACGTACACGTACGACGCAGACGGCAACCTGTTGAGCGACCTCGACGAGTCGGGAACCGGCGAGGTGTGGACGTATGACGCGGACGACCGGGTCACCACGAGCGACGACGGGAATGAGCTGCGGACCTACCACTACTCGGCCGAGGGCCTGCTGGCCTGGGTCTCGGTGTGGAGCGACGATTGGGGCGACTGGGGCGAGTACGACTATACCTACGACGCGGACGGGAGGCTGGCCGGCGTCGTTGGTCGCCTGCTCTGTGGGGCCCGGTTCGACTGGGCCGCGTACGAATACCTCGACAACTGCCCTCCCTGATCAATTCTTCGGGGGCTCATCCGCCGGATCTGCTTGGTCTTCTTTCCCATCCCCCGCTCCCGGTGTCGCCGGATCCTCCGTGTACCCGAGCGATTGAAGCTCCGCCTTCACCTCGGCGTTCAGCGCCCGCCCCTCTGCTGGCTGCGAACCTGCCGAGCTCACCGGGCCGTCCGATGGCACTCCAATGCTACCGGCGATGGTGGTTACCACCCCCTCGACATCTACGCTGAGTGTCCCATCGGGTGGCCACATCCCAAATGTTGCGGGAGCAGAGACCGTCGGGACACGCGCCCCCGCCTGAAAGAGCGCTGCCGTCGACGTGATCGCGCCCGCGGCCGCGCGCCAGGGTTCGCCGAGATGCTGATAGATTCGCGCTTCGAGCGGGTCGTTTGCGACAGCCTCGGGGTGGGCCTCGCCCGGGTCCGACCAGAGGTTGTAGTGTTCGCGCTTGCCTTTGGCGAGGTCGACGACGAGGGCGGAGGCGTGGTCAGCGGGCCCGTCGACGACACCGAGCACGTTCGCGTCAAACCGGCTGGTCTCGGGCCAGAAAGGGCGGTCAGCCACCGTGGCGCGCACGTCGACGCCGTCGCCAATGCCCCAGGTTGCCCCACCGATCGCCGCAATTGTCGCGGCCACGTCGACGTTCCCGACGCGCTCCGTGCGGACGCCCGCCGGAACGCCGCTCCCGGACACGATGAGCGGGACGTCCAGCACCTCGGAGTAGAGCGTGTGCGCGTGCCCCCAACTCCCCCGTTCGCCGAATTCCTCGCCGTGATCGGCAAGAACGATGAACACGACATTGCGGTCGTGACTCCAGGTGTCGATGAGGGGCCCGAGGCTGTCGTCCACGTAGCGGATGCTCTCGTCGTATTGCGAGATGAGCGCTTTCATCCGGTTCTTCCCGATGGGGTGGAGCTTGTAGTAGGTCCAGTTCTTGTACCCGAGGTCGAGGGGGCGCAAGGCCCGGTTGTACATCGTGTTCCAGGGGGCGGGCGGGTTGTAGGGGTAGTGTGCGTCGTAGGTGTGGAGGAACAGGAACGCGGGTTTGCCATCCGGCAGCTTCTTTGCCCACTTCAGCGCATCACCGACCAGCGCCGGCGTGCGGACCTGGTGGGCAAAGCTTGCCTTCTCTGAGAGTCCGTAGTCCTCATAGCGATCGAACCCGCGGTCAAAGCCGTAGCCGCCGCCAAGGTACACAGCGCTCACAAACCCTGCTGTGGCGTAGCCCGCTGCCTTCATGCGCTCGGCGATCGTGGGCACCGAGTCGGAGAGCCGGCGATCATCCTCGATCACCTGGTGTTCGGTGGGCCACAGCCCCGTCATCATCGTCATGTGCGCCGGCAGGGTCCAGGGCGAGCCGGACATCGCGTGGGTGTACCTCGCTCCTTTGGCGGCGAGGGCATCGAGGTTGGGCGTGGTGTTTCGCTTGTAGCCGTAGGACGAGAGGTGGTCGGCGCGCACCGAGTCGATGGAGATGAGCACGACGTCGGGGCGCTGCGGGTCGCCGGGGGGCAGGGTGTGGCACCCGAGGAGCGCGAGGAGCGCTACCACTCCCGCCACCAGGGCCAGCCGGCGGGCAGGAATTTCAGCATCAGCACGATCAGGAAGAACGTCGTGAAGACGCCGATGATGGACCGCGTTGACCCGTTCGCGAGGATCTTGAGCGAGCCTTTCGGGTCGGTGAAGAAGGCTGCGGCGTGGACCAGCCACAGCGGCTCCAGCGGCACGCGATACCGGGAGAGTCCGGCGAGGACGGCGATTGCCGCGACGTGGTAGAGCACGATGAGGCCGCTGCCGGCCGCGTACCACCCTTTTGCGCGCGTGAACCACCCGATCGTCCCACCAACGAGCGTCGCGAACGAAAACCCGCAGATGGTCACGATCAGCACCTCGTCGAGCCAGTCGGGAACACCCCGCCATCGCCCCCACCGCAGGTGACGGGTAAGAAAAGTGTGTGGGGTGACCAATTGGGCCACGCGCAGGGGGATGCGCTGCAGGAACGTCCTGGGGTGCTCCTTGATCCATGCCACGCCATGGTCCGCTTCGCACTTGTCTTTTTCGACGGGATTCCCGCCGATGGCACAGGGAGCCCGGCCGGTGCTGGTCGCGCGCTCATACGACCGCGTGGAGAGCTGGCCGTTGCCGTAGTCAAACGTGATGGGCGGAAAGTCGTTGTTGCCAAGGTACATCATCTGCCCAAGCGTGCGGTCGGAGATCACCAGGGCGCCGAACTTCTGGGTCGCGTAGATCGAGTAGGGAGCGACGACGAGGACGGCAGCGATGGCACACGCGATCGACTGCTTCCAGGCCGTCCATTCGCGGACCCGTCCCCAGACGAGCACCGCGATGAACACGGGCAGCATGTACGTCGCCACGCCACGGAAAAGCACGCAACAACCAAGCATGATGCCCGCGCCAATCGCCCGGAGCAGGGAGCCCTGCTGTTCAGCCTCGCGCGCCGCCTTCAAGCCAAGGACGGCGCCGATGAGCAGCCCCATGTACAGCGTCTCACTCCACAGCGACGACGTGTAGAAGATGAAGGTTGGGTTGAGCGCATACGCCCAGGCGGCCCAGCGTCCCGCCCGAGGCCCATACTCGCCGGCAGCGAGTCGGTAGAGCATGTCGACGCACCAGGTCGCTACGAGGAGTTGGCCGATCTCCACCGAGCCGGGCAGCTTGAAGAGCCACTGGTGCAAGGCCAACAAGGCTGGGTATGCAGGGGCCCAAAGCCAGCCGTTTGTCCCGATCACGCCGTTGCCGGCGAGGATGGAGCTGGCGAGGTCCACGTAGGTGCACTCGTCCCGCACGCAGGGCTTGTCGATCCAGAGCAGCATCGGGATGAGCCGCAGGATGAACGCGGTGATCATCGCCGCGCGCACCGGGGAGTCCACGAGCGAGGGCCGGACCTGCGGGTCGTTCGGGGAGCTGGCGGGCACGATGGGCGTTTAGCCCAATAGCCACCAATGCGCCGCAGCCCAGCCGGCGGTGTCGCCAGCGAGGCCGGTTTTGCGGGTGATGGTGAAGGTCGTTGGGCCGGAAACGGCCCCGAGGTCGAGGTCGAGGTCGTACCACCCGTTGAGGACGGGGAGGGCGACGTCGCGGGTGCCGGTATCGGGGTGGCCGTCGTGCAGCGTCGTCCAGCGGATCGTCAGCGATTCGGGCGAGGTACTTGGGCCAAGGCGACTGACGAGGCGGGCGGCGTGCGAGGAGCCGGTGAGGGTGAAGGACTCGCGCTGGTCGTGGCGTCGGAGGGTGTCGACGATGCCGATCTCAGGCTCACCCTGTCCCGGTTGGACGCCGGTGACCCAGTCGTCACCGTACACCTCGGCGCCCGAGCCGTCGGCCCCCCGATCGTCGCTGAGGAAGGCGCGCAGGGCTTCGTCGGCGCGATCGCCTTCGTCCAGCTCGCTGAGGATTTGCTCGTCGTCACGCAGCGACGGGGGCGTCGCGGCGCTGGCGAAGGCGTTCAACGCCGGCCTGCTGACGACCAACGTCTCGCCCCGCACCGCGACGGATGCGAGCCATTGCGCCATGCCGTTGTGCTCCACCCAACGGTAACGCTCGGCCGAGAGGATGAGAAGATCCGGTTTCTCCCTGGCGATGATGTGAAATGCGCCGGCGTCCCCGTCGCGGGCGTAGGGTCGGAACGCCGGAGAGACCCGCCCGGACAGATCGAGGACGCGGTGACCGCCGAAGTACCCGACCGCGCCGATGTCGTAGGTGGCGACGGTCCCGCCGGGCGGCAGTTCGTCGGCGACGAAGCGGGCCACCGCGACGTGCGTGGTCAGCTCCTCCCCTGAGGTGGCCACGATCTGGCGACCCCAGAGCGCGAGCTGCACCAGCATCAACGCCCAGAACCCGACGACTCCAAAGGGCAGGCGACGCGCGCCGAGGAGGGCGAAAGGAACGCCGACTGCGAGGGCCGAAACGCGGGAGACGGGGCTGTGGGAGGGCGCGAGGAAAGGCAGGACGCAGGAGAGAAGCACGATGATGCGCGCGTCGGCGAGGGGGGTGGCCGACCGCTCTCGTCCTCGTCCGAAGGCCTGCAAGCCCGCCGCGAAGGCGACGAGGAGGACGATGCCAACGGGCCCGAACAGCCGCGCCGCATGCGCCAGCCCGGCGTGGTCCGACCCGGCGATGCCGTCGACGACGGCCTGACCAACGGGGCCGCCGGACCGCCACGTCCCCGTCAGCGCCAGTCGCAGGATTGGGACGGTCAAGCCCGGCGCTGCGGCACAAGCCAGCCATGGCCACCGTCGCTGACGCCAGCCCTGCCAGAGCCCGAGGATCACGACCAGCACGCCGCCTTCGGGTCGCGCGGACGCCAGCACGAGTCCCCACGCCGCCGTCGCCCGCGGGCGTCCATCGAGCAGCGCGCAGACGAACGCGATCGTCGCCATCGCCATCAGCGGCACCTCCACCCCGTTGCTCACGCCCCACAACAGCGGCCCGCACACGATCACCGCGATCCCAGCCTGATGCGCCATTTCGCCCGACACGCCCTCCAACTGCCCGGCGACGAGGCGTCGGGCCTGCTCCGCCGCGGTCGCCCAGCATGCCACGCCAACGGCGAGCGCCCAGCCGTACAGCGCCATGCCCTTCAACCCGAAAAGTGCGCCGGGCGCCAGCAGGATCGGCCCAAGCAGCCCGGGCATCGCCACGGACTCCGCCGTGCCGTCGGTGTACTGGAAGACGTGCCCTTCTGCGAGTCCGCGTGCGTATTGCAGGGGGATGAACGCGTCGTCCAGCGGCGGGCAGACACCACCGTTCCGGCGCAGCTCGACCGCGAGCAACACGACGAGGATCGTGCTGGCGACGACGGCGTAGGCGACCCAGGCGCGGACCGCGTCGCCGCGAGCGCTCACGTTACTCGCCCCCGTTTTCGGGCCCCGTCGGGTCGTGGTCCGGCGTCCCGTCCGCAGTCGGGTCGTCGTCGGCGGGCTCGACGGGCACCTCGGGCGCGCCGGGCAGGGCTGGCTTGCCCGGTCGAGGCGGCACCTTCACCTTGTCCTGCTTGGCGGCCGGAGGCGCCTTCTCGTCCTCCTTGCCGGAGATGCCCAGTCGCAGGTCGCGCTCCTCCTCGAGGTACACACGGGCCCACGAGAGCGTCGGGTCGGCGCGCAGGGCCGCGAGGAGGGCGGTGTAGGACGATTGCGGGTCCTTCTTCTCCCGCGCGGCCATGCCGTCGTCGTAGAGCTCCTTTCCGACGACCTTGCCGGCGGCCAGGGCTGTCGGCGCGGCCGGGTTGATGCGGAGCGCGTGGGCGATGGCCTCGGACTTTCCGTAGAGATTGTCGAGGGCGTCTGCCCGGGCGACGTAGCAGGCGACGAGGGCCGCATCCATCTGGCCGCTGTGGCCGTCCCGCCAGCCCTGGTTGCGCGCGATGTGGCGACGGGCGTTCTTGAACTGCTCGCGCGCCCCCTCGCAGTCCCCGTCCTTCGCCTGCGTGAGCGAGGCCGCAAGCACCTCGTTGGCCTTTGCCATCGCAGCGTCGACGCTGACGATGTGGACGGCATCGTCGTCCACCCACTCGCCGGCGAGGTAGCGCACCGGCGCCTCCGCAGCGCCGAGGCTGGCGTAGACGCTGCCGTCCGCCGGGTTGAGGACAACGACGCCGACGTCGTAGTCGCCCTGCGGGAGATCGGTGGGAACGGGCAGATACCAGTTTCCCTCGACGTATTCGTCGGCCTTCCAGCGGTCCGGCTTGTACCAGTCCTGCGCCGGTGCCGCCTCCATCGCATGGGTATCGCCGGCCTTGTCCTTCAGGAACACCAGAACGCGAAAGCCGGTTTTCCGGGGCGTCGCGATCCACCAGGTGTGGAAGTAGAGCTTGCCGCCCGGCGCGATCTCAGGGGCGGGGAGGTCCCAGCCCGCCATCGTCACCCCGCCGTCAAAGTCGACCTGCTTGCCCGGCGGACCACGGTAATCGGTCCGTGCGACCAGCTCTTTCCGGATGTGGTTTCCGATGTGGTAGCCGCGCTTGCCCGAGGGGTAGCCGGTGATCTCCAGATACTGCTCCTTCCACTTGGGGTTCTGCGGGATGTGCGTCACGTTCGCCCAGCTCCCGTGCACGTGCGCGAACGTCGGCCGCAGCTCATTGAAGATGTAGTCGTCGATGAAGCTCTTCTGGCTCTTGTGGCGGGACATCGGGACTTCGATGAGCCCCGCGAGATCGCCGATGTGCCAGCGGTTGAGCATGTTCCCGGTGAAGTACGTGTGCGCACCCATGTCCACGTCGAGCAGCGTCACGTCGTCGACGTCGAGCTTCTCCTGCACGCCGAGCATGTAGTTGGCACGGCGGTGGACGTCGTTCACGCTTGTTTCGGGGGCGTTGGCGAACTCGTTGGACTTCCAGGTGTTCGGCAGGGCCAGGGCGAACGTGCAGATCCCCGCCATCACCGAGCCAAATCGCGCGGCTGTCGGCCGGTCGGCGGGGAGCTTTTCGCGCAGCAACGCGAGGCCGAGGCCGAGGAGCGGGCCGACGACGATGAGGGCGAGGATCTCAAAGTGGAGGGTGACGCTTTTGGGGGTCGCGCCCTTGGCGGCCGAGTCGGCCGACCAGGCCGGGAGCGTCCACGTGAACTGGTGCGGGAGGAGACCAGCGTTTGAGGCTGGGAATGCACCGATGGCCACGCCAGCCAGATAGCCAACCGCGATCACGGTCCCGAGCCCCAGCCCGATCAGCGCGGAGCGCCGTCGACCGTCCGGCAGCCGCCACCTCAGCACCTGCACGAACGAGTCGCCGGCGGCGGGGAGGTTGACCACCAGGACCCCGATGCCAAGGCCAATCAAGGTGAAAAGCGGCAGAGCAACGAGCGATCCCCACCGAAAGCCCTTCATCCAGTCGCCAACCGACCAGACCCAGAACAGCAGCCCGGTGGAGAAGCTCGCCCACAACATCCCGCGCGCCTCCCACCCCTTCTTCACGAGCGTGAGCAGGCCGAGGATCACCGCGCTCAACAGCAGGAAGACGACGACGCCGTTCCCCCAGAACCGGACGACGTGGCTGCCCCACCACCCGCTCCAGCCTCCCGGCAGGTGCGGCACGAGGCTGCCCGGCAGGTGGCCGTCGGTGAGGCAGCCCAGCGTGAAGAGGGCGAGCATCGTGGCGATCAGCGGCTTGCGCCAGCGGTCCGAACGGGTGCCGGTCAGCGGGAGGAGCGCGAGGATCACCGCGGGGGTCGCGAAGACAACGCCAAGCTGGAACGCCCAATTGCGGAACTGGTTCCAGCCGCCGCCCGCCCAGCCGAGGAGCTTGACCGTGTCGTTCTTCTCCTTCGCGTAGTAGGTGTTCGGGAACCACCACCCGAAGTACTCGTAACGAACGGCGTTGTACGCCGAATAGGGGATGAGGAAGACGACGAGCCAGATGGGGAGCGCAGCCCACTGGCGCCTGCGCGCGGTCGCGAGGATGCGCGCGAGGAGGCCGACCGCTGCGTACCCGAGGCCGTCCGGCCGCGTCATCGTCAGCAGGAAAAAAGCGAGGGCACTCCATGGAAACCGGCTGCCGGTGCGGATCTCGACGCAAAGGCGCCAGATCCCGAGCCCGAGCAGCAGGTTGAACAAGCTGTTTTCCAGGCCCGACGCCGCCCAGAGCGTGTACTGCGTGGAGGCCGCCAGGAGCACCGGCCCGATCATCGGCGCCCACTCGGGGATGGGCTCGTCGGCGTCCGGCCCGTCCGCGCTGCCGGGCATGCCACCGCGCGCCTCGTGCCCGATCGCCCAGCTCACCAGCAGCGTGACCGATCCGAACAGCGCGCCCATGAGCTTGGCCGCGAAGAACGGGTCGACATGGAGCAGGTACAACCCTGCGATCAGGAAGGTCCACGAGGCGTTGGAGTATGCCTCTACCCGCTCACCGCCCGCGAACGGCACCGCACCGAGCCCGCTCGCGATGTTGCGGGCGAACGAGAACGAGATCCCCGAGTCCTCGATGAAAAAGGGCTGTGGAAAGCACCAGACCGCGTAGTGGAAGAAGAAGAGCGCCAGGATGGCGCAGAGCCACGGCGCCTGCCGCCGCGTGGTCGGACTCCATCCCATGACGATCCCGGTGGCGCGCGCCCGTACCCGACCCAAAACGCTTCGCATCCGTTCTCCCGCCGTGCCGGCGCCGCCGCTTCCCGTCGTTCCTTGTCTACCCCGCTTCTACATCGTCTTCTTGACAGCACCCTCGGCCGCCGCGTTGCGCGCTGCCATCTGCTTCTTCAGCTCGTCGAGCTGCGAGCGGGCGGTCGCGTCCTGCGCCTTCACCTTCACCTTCGCGAGGCGCGCGTCGAGCGAGTCCTCCTTCATCTCCGTGCCGATGTCGGCCTCGGCCTGCATCTTGTTGATGTGCGTGCGGACGTTGTCCAGCGCCTTGATGTCGGCGTCCGTCGACAGGCCGTCGAGGGTCTCCTGGATCTGGATCCGCGCCTCGGCCGTCGCCTTCTTCGCCAGCATCTCGTCGCGCTCGCGCTTGAGCTTCTCGATCTCGCCCTGGAAGGCGACGAGCGAATCCTTGGCCTCCTCAGCCTGCTTTGTGACCTTCGCCTGGTCGACGCCGAGCTGCTCGATGGCCTTCTCAAGCTCGTTCTTCTTGGAGAGGAGCACGAGCGCGACGTCATCGTCGTTGTTCTCGATGGCGATGGGCAATTGTGCGCTCACGTCCTTGAGTTCGCGCTCCTTCTGCTCCAGCTCCGTCGAGATCTTGTTGCGCAGGCAGACGATGCCGCTGACGGCCTTCTTCAACTCGCGGTGCTTCTTGATGCGCTCGTCGATGGCGGCTTCGTAGACGGCCTCGGGGTTGCGTGTCTCCTTCTCGCTGATCCAGAGCCCCCAGAAGCCGTTCCAGAGGTTACCGATTCGATCGAAGAAGCCCATGGGGGTACACCTCGGTGACGGGACGCGGAGCGCGGTGATGGCACCGCACAAGGCGCGGGGTAACCCGCAACCGCCCGTTCGGCTTTCCCCCGGCGGCTTTCCCCCGGCGCCCTTCGCGGTTAGCCAGTCGGCATGGTCCTTCCGACACTCCTCTTCTGCGTCTACGCCCACGCGTCAGGCGCTGCGCCCGTCGCCGACGCGGGCTTCGGCGTTCTGGCCTACCCCGGTGACACGGTCGTGCTGAACGGCACGGCGTCGAGCGATCCCGAGGGCGACTCGCTGACCTACACCTGGACCCAGATCGACGGCGCCACGGTCGAGATGGACAAGCACGCGACGCCTGAACCCTCCTTCGTTCTGCCGGCCGCGGGGCCGTACCGGTTCCAGCTCGTCGTCAACGACGGGACGAGCGACTCTGCCCCGTCAGAAGTCCGTTTCTACGCGCCGGACCGGTCGGCCATGCCGGACGGGAACACGGGGTGCAACGCGGTGTCGACTTCGGGGCATTTGCCGATTCCTTCCTGCCTGATGGCGTCCCTGGGGCTGTTGGCGTCGGTGGGGCTGGTGCGTCGGCGACGGCGATAGGGCGGCTGAGCCCGTCAGCCCGTCGCCTCGACCCGCCACGGCGCGGGATGGCCCTCCGGCCCAAACTCGCGCTTCCAGGCTGAGAATGCGCCGCCCGCCTCCGTCGCCCGCAAGCACGCCTCGCCGCCCTCCCAGCCGGCCTGCGCGAGTTGATGCTCGACCCAGGCCCAGCGCGCGGACGTCGGGCGCACCTCGGCGCGCACGCCCTTGAGCCCAGCGCGGACGCGATCAAGCCGGCGTTCGACGACGGCGATCCCCGCGAACGTCGCCCCGTCGAGCGGCGTGTTCCGCTTCGGAACGAACGGCGCGATGCCCAACGCGACGGGGTGGATCGCGGCGAGACGCCGGGTGAACGCCACGAGCTCCTCGATGTCCTCGTCCTGCTCGTCCGGAACGCCGAGCATCATGTAGACCTTGAGGAGGCGGTAGTCGTTGAGGCGTGCCGCTTCGGCGCAGGCGAGGAGCTGCGCTTCCGTGGTGCCTTTTGACAACGTGCGACGCAAACGCTGGCTCGCGGCGTCACTGGCGACGGTGAGGGTGTTGTAGCCGCCGAGCCGCAGCAAACGCGGGATCTCCGGTTTCAACGCCACGCGATCGCCGCGCAGGCTGGAGATGCCGATGCCCTTCTTGGCGTCGAGCAGCGCTTCCAGCAACCCGACGAGCTGCGGGTGGTCGGAGATCGCGGCGCCGACGAGGCCGACGCGGGGGGCGTCTGCCGGGACCAGCTCCAGCAGCCGCTCGGGCGTGACAAGGCGCATTCCCCCACTGGTCTTCGAACCGGTGACGGGGTCGGGCTTCGGGTCCCGGCGCATGACGCAGAACGTGCAGCCGCGGTGGCACCCGCGCTCGCCCTCGATCAGGAACATGTCGTGAAGCTCGGCTTCTGGGCTCCAGATTCGTGAGCGCGCGGGGAGCAGGGCGTCGTCGGCACGGGCGACAGGCGGGAGGGACTCGCCATGAACGTCGGGCAGGTAGCCGCCCGGAAGCCTCGCGAGGGCGCCAAGGTCGCCGTCTTCGAAGAATGCGTCCACGGCGTCGCCAACGACATCGTCTGCTTCGCCGAGGATCATTCCGTCGACGAACGGGGCGGCCGGGAGCGGGTTCGAGAAGGTGAGGGGGCCGCCGAGCAGGACCCTGGGGTGGCCGGCGTGGCCCTTGCGCAGCGCGGCGCGATCCCGGCGCAGGGGAGGAATGCCCGCGAGTCGCAGAAGCTCGATCAGGCCCACCAACTCAAGCTCGTAGGCGAGGCTGACGCACAGCAGCGGGAACTCGGAGAGCGGGGTGAGCGTCTCCTCGGACACCGGGCAGGCCCGCGCCTTGCGCCACGCCTCCACATCCTCCGGAAGAAACACCCGTTCGACCTGGAATCCCCTCTCGGCCAACACCGTCGCGATCCACTGGAACCCCAGCGACGACATCCCGGCCCGGTACGGCGAGGGGTAGACCATCGCGACGCGTCGATGCACGGCGCCGCGCGGGAACGGCGCGCCTCGCTCCAGCCCTTTTCGGCGGAGGATCGGGGCTGCGAGCGCGCGCGGGACGGTCACGTGTCGGCGGTAACCCGGACGTGCGTCACGCCGTCGACGGTTTCCGGAACAGCAGGAACCCCAGCGTCCCGAGGGCGCCGACGACCGAAAGTCCGGAGATCCCCATCACGAGTGGATCGTAGGAGAGCTCGTGGTAGACGAGATCGCCGAGGGCGTGCTGCGCGAGCCCGTTTTCCGGGCCGGGGAAGGTGAGGCCGGAGAGGGTGGCCTTGACGCCAGCTTCCAGGGCGTCTGCGGCGGATTCCGGGGCGATTCCCCAGATGCTGATGGCGCCTTCGTCGTAGGGGAGGGCGGCGAAGCGGAGGGCATAGTCGTTGATGGTCGGACGGAAGAGCATCGCGTTGCGGTCGGGGAGGGCGATCTTGTCTGCGACGGGGATCTTTTCGGCCGCCTTGCCGAAGACGAGACTGCGGAGGGTCATCGCGTCGTCGGCGAACGAGGCGTCGTCGGCGAAGCCCAATTGCCATTTCTGCGGGCAGGCGGCCAGGACGGAGGCCTCGTTTCCGTCGACCGTCGGTGCGGCGAGGAGAACGCACCCGTCCAGCTTGCCGGCGCCGGTCTTGCCCATCAGCGACTCGGCGTTGTCCCTCTCGGACTTGAGCACCTCACGCCAGCCTTCGGGTGGTTTGACGGTGAAATTCTTGTCGGGCGCGTCGACGGCGGTGGTGTTGAGCTTTGCCGGCGGGGCGTCGATCTTCAGACCGTGGACGATGGCGTCCAGATCGTCCGAGGCGCGATGGTCGGCGCTCGCGGCCGCGTAGATCCCGATGTGGAGCACCTTTCCGTCGCCGGGGATGGCGGCGAAGTGGGCGACGGCCTTGCCGCCACCGTCCAGATCGAAGGTCGCGCGGGTGTGCACCCAGTGGCCGGGGGCGGCCCCGGCAATTCCCGGAAGGACGGCGGGGTTCTTCGCGGACTGGTCCTTGAGATGCGCCAGGTAGATCGGCTGTAAAACGGTGCCGACCGGCGCGTCCACCTGCCAGGGCGTGTACCAGAGATCAAGGGCGAGGCCGTCTGCCTTGGCCTTGAAGTCCCAGTCGGACCACCGCGTCATTTCCCAGCCGCGCGGCAGGTTCATCGTGATCCCGGCGCCAGCCATCACGTAGGGCTCCGCGTGCGCGGGCGAGGAGAGCGTGAGCAGGCCGGCGAACAGGAGCATCGGGACCTCAGAGGCGCGCCGGTCCTATCCAGCCGGTCTGCGCCGGCGGGCGCCGGATCGTCCAGAAGTGGTGAGGACTCCGGCGGAGCCGAACCGCGCCATCCTCGTTAGTCGCCGCGCCAGCATCCAGAGCACGCGCCATGTCCCTGCAAGCCGGCATCGTTGGTCTCCCGAACGTTGGAAAATCCACGCTTTTCAACGCGCTCACCGCCGGCGGGGCAGCGGCGGCGAACTACCCGTTCTGCACCATCGATCCGAACGTGGGCATCGTTTTTGTCCCGGACGAACGCCTGCAGCAGCTCAACGCGGTGCAGCCGACGCAGAAGATCCTCCCCGCAGCCGTCGAGATCGTCGACATCGCCGGGCTCGTCCGCGGCGCCAGCAAGGGCGAGGGCCTCGGCAACCAGTTCCTCGGCCACATCCGCGCCACCGACGCGATTTTACACGTCGTCCGTTGCTTCGACGACGCCGACGTCGTGCACGTCGACGGCGGCCCGAACCCCGATCGCGACATCGACACCATCGACACCGAGCTGATCCTCGCGGACATCGACACGGCCCAGAAGCGCGCGGACAAGTGCCGGAAGAACGCCAAGGCCGGCGACAAGGATCCGTTGTTCCACCTCAACGTGGCCGAGCGGCTCGTCGCACACCTCGACAGCGGCAAGACGGCGCGCGCGGGCGACTGGACGAGCGATGAGTGGGCCAGCATCAAGGAGTGTCAGCTCATCACGGCCAAGCCAACGCTGTATGTTTGTAATGTCGACGAGAATGGGCTCGGTGCGGCCGATAACGCCTACGTCCTTGCCGTCCGGAAGCGGGCGGCGGCGGAGGGGGCTCGCGTGGTGGTGTTGTGTGCGAAGGTGGAGGCAGAGGTCTCGGAGCTCCCGGAGGAAGATCGCCCGTCCTTCCTGGCCGATCTTGGGATCGTTGAGCCGGGCCTCGCGGCGTTGGCGCGCGAGGCCTACACCCTCCTTGGGTTGCAAACCTACTTTACCTGCGGTCCGAAGGAGATCCGGGCCTGGACGGTACCCGTCGGCTGCAAGGCGCCGCAGGCGGCCGGAGTCATCCACACCGACTTCGAGAGAGGGTTCATTCGCGCCGAGGTCTACGGGGTCGCCGATCTCGTCGCTGCAGGGAGCGAGGCACAGTTGAAGGCGACGGGGAAGATGCGGGTGGAAGGCAAGGAATATGTGGTTCGGGATGGGGATGTGATGCATTTTCGCTTCAACGTCTGACTCCCAAATGCCCCGCCGGATGACCCCGCAGCCGGACGACCACGTGGCGCTCGCCCGGAGGTTGGACCAGGTGATCGGCGCTCATTCAGGCGACGACCCGCTCGCCGAGGCGCTGAAGGTGATGGTCGCGAAGCTTCACGCCGAGCGGGCTGGAGTGACGTTTGAACCTCGCTCTGCCGCTGATCTGGACGCGCTGCTGGCGGGGGCGGCGTGGCGGTGGCCAGCCGTGCTCGCCGAGCCGGAGACGCGACTTACGGATGTCGCGGTCCAGAACGTCACGGCAACCCTGTGGGGCGCCCGAATCGGGGATGGTGGGCTCGCAGGGATCAACGCGCTCTTTCAGGCAATGGTCGGACGTTCGGCGCGCGGAGAGCGTGGCCAGTTCTTCACGCCGAGCGCTCTCGTGAGCGCGCTGGTCGGGCGGATGGCGCTACGGCCGGGGGAGTCCGTCGTGGATCCGGCTTGCGGTTCCGGCGGCTTCCTGGTGCGCGCCCTGGAAGCGGAGCCGACGTGCGATGTCTGGGCGTTTGACAACGATCGTCGCGCGGTGGCGGTGGCCCGCGCGATGCTGGTGATCGCCGGCGCCTGCCCAACCCACGTGCAGCGCGCTGACGCGCTCGGCGTGGGTGAGGTGGAGGCCGCCGTGGGGGCACCATTCGCCGGGTTCGACGTCGTGCTGACGAACCCGCCCTTTGGGGGCGAGGTTGGCGAAGAGGCCGGCGCAACCTATGGGATCGCCCGTGGACCGCGAAACGAGCGTGACGTGCTGTTCCTGGAGCGTTGTCTGCAGCTCTTGCGGCCCGGGGGTCGGTTCGCGATCATCGTGCCCGACAGGCAGTGCGCTGCCTTGCGGCTGGCGACCGTCCGCGCGTGGCTGCTGTGTCACGCGGAGCTGACCGACGTGATCGGTCTTTCGCGGGGCACTTTTCTCCCGTACACCTCCCAGAGGGCGTGTGTGTACATCGGTCGGCGCAGGCTGGTTCGGCTGACGACTCCGGAGCCGGACGAGGTCGTCCGGTTCGAGCTGGCGGACGGCCGCTCTCGCGCCAGGGTGGGCGTGCGAGTCCGGGACCTCGCGCGGGGGCTGATCCTCGCGCCCGAGCGCTATCTGGCTCATCGCGCGGCGAGTCTGGAGGTAGCGGGAGCGACCGACGTGGATCGGAACGCGGCTCCACGGGCCCCACGGACGGTCGACGAATGCGCGCTGGTCGATCTCGCCTCCGTCGGCGCGGACGCCCATCGTCCCGGCTCGCTGCCCCCGGACCGTCCGCTGCTGGTGCTGGACGTCGGGCACGCGTGGGAGGGGCTGGTCCTGGCGACACATTCGCCGATTCAAACTACGATGATCCGGAGCCCGAAGCGGTTGGTGCAGGAGGGCGACGTTGTCATCTCCAGGCTGCGCACGTACCTGCGGCAGGTTGCTTATGTCGACGCGTCGCTGTTTGAGCGGGTGTCCGGCGGGAACGGCGTGGCGGTGAGCGCGGAGTTCATGGTCATTCGCGGACGAGGCGGATTTTCGGCCGCCGGGCTGGTGCCGTGGCTCTTGTCCGAGGCGGTCCAGGCGCAGCTCTCGGCGAGCGAGGAGGGCGGGCATCATCCGCGGTTTCGGAAGGAAGTCCTTGAGCAGTTGCGGGTGCCGGCGGAGGTCGTGCAGGAGGCTGGGCGCGTCGCCGGGAACGTGCTCGCGGCGGCTGCGAAGGTGGCGGAGGGGTTCGCGCTGCTGCGGCCTTCGGGTCGGCCCGCGGGGCCTTGACGAACCCGGCCGCCGGGCTAAACAGCGGGTCCGTTCGGGGTGTAGCTCAGCCTGGCTAGAGCGCTTGCTTCGGGAGCAAGAGGTCGTGGGTTCGAATCCCGCCACCCCGACCATTCCGAACGGTGGCCGTTCTGATCATCAGAATTGCCACCGTTCTCCTTTTCTGACTTCGGCCATTGTGCCAGTACATCGAAGGGTTTCCGGAAGGTCACCGAGAGCTGCCCATCGGTAAAAGTAGAGTTCAAGCAGAGCACTTCCAACAAACGGCGCTGTTGCAGGGGCTCCCGCGAAGAAAGTAGGTCGTAGGCGCGGTTCGCGAGTTCCAGCACCAAAATGGCCGTATCGAGGTTCTGCGAGCTGACGCGGGCGAGCCGCTGGATCTCCTCGGCGGCCTCCCCACGCTGCTGTTCCCACTCGGCCCTCTTGGCGTTGAAGAAGTCGTTGTCGATGCGGCCTTCGAGCTTGTCCTCGTAGGCGGCGTTCACGAGCTTCCCCAGGCGGTCCATGCGGGCGGTGGCGGCAGCGACGCGGGCGGACACGTCCAGCTCGATCTCCTGCCGGGAGCCGGTGAGGGCCTTCTTGACCGCGGCGACCAGGTGCTCGGGCATCGTGAGGACCGAGACCTCGCGGAGCCACTGCGCCGACAGCTTCGCCTCGGGCATCATCCCGGTGCCGCAGTACCGGGCGCAGTGGTAGTAGATGTACTTCTCCTTCTTGATCTGCGCGGTGATGGCAGCTCCGCAGTGCCCGCAGGTGATCATCCCGGTGTAGGCGAAGGTGAGTTCACGGGCGCGGGTGTAGGGGTGCCCGTCGAGCCGGGCCTGCACGCGCTCGAAGACCTCCCAGCGGATGATCGCGGGGTCTTTCCCTGCGTAGACGGCCCCACCCCAATGGAACTGCCCGGCGTAGAGCGGGTTGCGGAGGAGCGAGTGGATCACGCTCTTGCCGAGCGTGCCGCCGTTGCGGCCCTTCAGACCCGCCTTCAGCGCGTAGGCGGCGAGGGTCTCGACGCTGTGGTCCCCCCGGTCGTACAACTCGAACAGGTTGCGGACGAGCAGCGCCTTCTCGGGGTCCACGACGAGCTGGCTCTTGCCGTTCTCGCGCCGGTTCAGGTAGCCGATGGGCGCGGCACCGGGGTAATGCCCCTCCTCGCACTTCTGGACCATCCCCTTCTTGACCTCCTCCGAGAGATTGTCCACGTAGTTCTTGGCCATGAGCACTTTTATCCCGTGGATGAACTTCTCCGAGGACCGCGACTCGTCGGAGAGTACGATGCCCTCCTTCACGAAGTGGATGTCCACCTTCATCTCGTCGAGGGCGACCCAATCCTTGAGGTTTCGGTAGAGCCGGTCGGTCTTTTCCACAAGGACGACCGGGGCCTTGACGCCCTTCTTCTTGAGCATCAGGAGCAGCCGCGTGAAGGCGATGCGCCCCGTCTTCTTCGCCGTCTCCACGTCGATGAACTCCTCCAGAATGGCGAAGCCGTTGTCGGCGGCGTACTTCTTGAGGATCGCCTGCTGTGCGGGGATGGAGAA
>CAIMSU010000073.1 GCA_903844155.1 uncultured Pseudomonadota bacterium
CGGGCGACATGGCGGCCTACTGGCAGTTCCACCGGCGGCAGGAATTTTGGAGAAATCATGCTTCATGCTACGCAGATGCCGAAAGAACATGGCTCTGGCAGGAGGCGGCTTGAGCGTCGTCGAAGTTGAGCCGCACCCATGTCGTTCAGCTACTCCGATGACTTTCCCTGGGACACCGCCGGTTATCACTACCTTCGCGTGCGCGAGGGGGCGAGCGTGCTCTACGAGGAGGACGTTGCCGGCGAGGAGTCCCACGACACCGTGACCCTCCCCATCGCCGCGGGCACCGTGACGTTTGGGCTGGAAGACGACCTTGGGGTGTACAACTTCGGGATCACCACCCATCTCGCGAACTTTTCTGCCCCAACGTGTGGGCCCTGGACGTTCAGTTCGAACAACGCCGGGTTTACGGGCACGTATGGCGACGTTGCCGGATGGACCGGGATGGAGCTCTACCCCATGGTCTACGCGACCGGGACAAGCTGGCACGCCGATCCGCCGACCACCGCGATCGTGAGCGAGGCCGTCGACATCGCGCTGGGCGCCTACGACGACGGCGTGGCCGAGGGGGTGATCACGTACTGCCTGCCCAAGTCGGACGAGTCGGACCCGCTCTACACCGCCGTTCAGACGCGGTATACGGCGCGTTGAAGGGGCCGTTCAGGAGCCGGAAGGATTGAACTTGCGCGCGCACTCCACGGCCCCGATCGGGTCGCACGAGGTCTTGTCCAGGCACGTGCTCTCGGCCGCGATGTCGACGCCCTGCTGCTCGTCGTAGTTGCAGCCCTGCACGCAGCTCTCCAGGCTTGGGTACGCCGAATAGTTGCAGTCGTTCACCATCGTGTTGCACAGGGTCTGGCACGCGGACTCCTTCTTGCAGCCAACGGCGGCTGCGACGAGAACGAGTGCGACGAACGCCGAGAAGAGGCGCGGAAACGGGCGATGAATCATTGGATAACTCCGGTGCCGAGCACCCCCACCCGCGCGACCGTCTCCAGCGTGGCGCCGGACGCGAATTGGGGGTCCTCGATCTGGTAACGCAAGAAATAGATGGCGAGCAGGCTGCCGGCCGGCCAGGCACCAAGGACGGAGGAAGGCACCGCCATCGATCCGTTGTCGTCGCCCGCGCAGAGGCCCTCGCCGATCGGACTTCCGCTGCGGCCGTCGTAGGCGTCGATGAGCATGATGAACTGGCCGGTCCCGCCGGAGGGGGACCAGGTGAAGGTCTGCCCGCTGCGGGAAACACGGGCCGTGAACGCCGAGTGCGAGTCCGTGTACAGGACCTCGGTCGGGGTGACGGAGTCAAACCCCTGCGGCGTGAGCATCGCGTCCGTCAGCTTCTCGGCTGAGAGATCCGCGCCGCCGGGGATGTCGACGGTGTAGAACGCCGTACGGGCGTAATCGTCGTTGGTCAGGCCGGAGGCTGCATAGCCAGGGCCACCCGTGCCCTCGGTCTTGACCATGCCGATGCTGTGGGAGCCGGACTCCAGGTAGACGTAGTCGCCAGCGTCGAGGTAGGTGCTCGCGGGCGAGGTGACGGTCGCTGAGCTGGAGCAGGAGCCGCGGGCCGGGATCCAGGAGACCCAGGAGCCGCTGACGGGCCGGTGGAAGGCGGCGTCCGCCGAGACGTCCAGGTCCGTCGTCATGCCAAAACAGCTTGGACAGGCGATCTGGAGCAGTGAGAATTCCACCAGCCCCCCTACGCCCGTCTGCCCGCCGCCGTTGTCGCCACCGCCGGTGTCCGTTCCGCTGTCGCCGGTGTCGGGCGGGGTGGTGCCAAACCGGTAGCCACCGGTCTTCGTGGCGGTCCCGAGGTCCGAGGTGACGGTGAGATCGACGGTGGCCTCCACGCCCGAGTAGGGCGCAAGCACGCTGATCGTGCCGGTGTCGATGACGCTGGCGGCGACCGGGTCGGCCCGCCCGAACGCGACGCTGACCGCGCCCTCGAACCCGCGCCCGGAGAGCGTGACGGCATTGCCGCCCTCCACGGGCCCGAAATTAGGGTCTACAGTGGTGATCGCGACCGGCCCTGTGGACGTGTCGTCCAAATGGCGCGTCGGGTCGAGGCCCACGGAGCCGCAGCCCGTCGCCAGGCCAACGGCGGCCAGGAGCAAAGCGCGGGGTGGCAGGCCCGTTCCGCTCATGGACCGCTGTCCCCGCTCGCGGTCATGGTGTGCAGCGGATCGTAGATGAAATAGCCCACGGCGTTCTGGCCGCTCCAGTTGTCCGTGACCCAGAGGTTCACGCGGCTCCCAACCGTGCGCGCCGCCACCGCGGTGACCTCGCCGGCCGCCGTGTTGTTGACCGGAATCGTGGCTGTCTGCCGTTTCCAGTTGCCACTGGAGTCCTTCGTCGCCATGCCGAGGAACGCCTTGGAAGACTCCTGGTACTGCCCGTTCGCGACCCACGCGCCAAAGCCGACATAGAACAGGTAGTCCTGCCCATCCAAAGACGCGACGGCGAGTGAGAGTTGGCCCTTTGAGTCCCAGGCGTTTGCACTGCCAGCCGGGAAATAGCTGTTGTTGGAAGGCGTCCAGTTGGTCAGGTTTGCAGCATCCAACTCGTACGCCGAGCACGTGTTCGTGCGCGAATCATACCCCGCAGCGTAGCCCGTGTACCCCGCGACCGGCCCGAGGTAGAGGCCGAGCGGCCAGCACCACCCGTCGAGGCCGCCGGACGCCTGTTCCAGGTCGTAAACCGGGTTTTGCGGCAGGCTCGTCCACGCCACGCCATCCGGGCTCGTCAGCACGCCCATCCCGAGGTTGCCCGCCGAGGCGTGCAGACCCTGGTAGATCATCACATATTGCATGCTGTCCGGGTCCCAAACGACCTGCATCGCGTCCATCGAGGAGGAGTCCCAGGCCCCCGAAACCGAGCCGATCAGCGGGTTGGCCGTCGATGGCACCCAGTCCGTCCCCTCGGCGCTCACGGCATACCCAAGGCTCCAGCCATCCGGGTTGGCGCTGTTCGCCACCCCGGTGTACCAGAGCTGGTAGAACGGGTGCCCGAGCACTTCGGTGACAAGGAACGTGGTGTTGTCGATCTGTGGCGCCCAGGACTCATTGGTGGTCGTGAACACCGGATTGCAGTCATACGACCAGAAGTCCGTCGCGCTGCCGGAGCCATCCATGACTTGCGTGAACCCGCAGGCGGTCACGTCCGCCGGGTTCACGTCCGGCGGCTTGGCGTTGAGCTTGTAGTCGGGCTGGCACGAAAGGAGCGAGCCAAAAACCGGCCAGAGGGCGAGGAGGGCAAGGCAGGCGGGATGATGGTACATGGCGACCAGCGTATCGCAGAACCGGGCCCACCGTCGCGCCCCGGGATCAGTCCTTGATCTGGAGCTTCTGGCCCGGGTAGATGGTGGCGCCCGAGAGGCCGTTCCACGACTTCAGGTCGGCGATCGTGCAGTTGTAGCGATCCGCGATGTTCCCCAGCGTGTCGCCCCGGCGAACGACATAGACCGTGGTCCTGGACGCCGCGCTGGGAGCCGGGACCGCGGCCGCGCCGCCAACGATGAGCGTCTGCCCAACCACAATCGTGTTCCCGGAGAGCTTGTTCCAGGACTTGAGCTGGTCCAGGGTGACGTTCCTGGCTGCCGCGACCCCAGACAGCGTGTCGCCCGAGCGCACGGTGTACACGGTCGGCGCCGGCGCGGGCTTGGGCGGGGCCTTGGCCGGTGCGGCCGCGGGATGCGTACTCGAAGGGGCCGCCGGCGGGGCCGCCTTTCGGATGGTCAGCCGCTGACCCGCGTAGATCTGGTTCTCGTTGCGAATCCCGTTCCAGCCCTTCAGGTCGTCCATGCTCACGCCTTGCGCGCGAGCGATGTTCGCGAGCGTGTCGCCCGACCGCACCTTGTAGGTCACCACGATCGTGGTGGGCGCTGGTGCTGCCGGGGCCGGCGATGACTTGGAGGCACCCTGCGTGGCCGCGCTGCTCGACGTGCTCGGCACGGCGTCCGGCCTGAGCACGGGCCCGTCGCCAGTGGTGGGCGTGGTGGTCGGGGCGGAGGGTGACGGCACCTCCGCGCCACCGTGGGGCAGCGTGGGGATGATCAGCTCCATGCCCACAGCGATGCGCTCGGTGGACTGGATGTGATTGATTCGCGCGATGTCGGAGGCGGCCACGCCATACTTCTTGGCGATCGACCCCATGCTCTCGCCCTTCTTCACGGTGTGCTGCTCGTAGGTCAGCCGCGCCTCAGGCGGCACCTTCGCAAATTCAGTCTTGAACGTCGCCGCCACGCCTTTCGGCACCCGTACGGTCTGCACCGCGGGGTCGGGCGGCAACGCCCACCGCCGAAGCGCCGGGTTGAGGTCCAGAAACCCCTCTTCGGACACCCCGGCGCACTTCGCCAGCACGTCCACGCCCACGCTCGCCGGAACCTCGACGGTGTCGAACACGAATTCGGGCTGATAGTGGATGCCGACAAAGCCATAGCGCTCGGGGTGGTGACCGATGATGGCGGCAGCGATCAGCTTCGGAACGTAGTTCTCGGTCTCGCTTGGGAGCCCGTTCTGCGCGATGATCGTCCAGAAATCCGTCGTCCCATAGCGACGGGTCGCGTTCATCACCCGCCCCTCCCCGCCGTTGTAGCTCGCCCAGGAGAGCCACCAATCGCCTGCGAACATCTGGTGCAGGTAGCTCAGATAATCGAGCGCCGCCCGCGTCTCGGCGACGGGATCCCGGCGTTCATCCACCCACCAATCCACACGCAAGTTGTACTGCCGCCCTGTCGCCGGCATGAATTGCCAGAGTCCTGCGGCCGCAGCGTAGCTCACAGCGCCCGGGCTGTAGCCGCTCTCAATCATCGAGAGGTAGGTGAGATCCCGCGGCATGGCGCGCGCGTCGATCTGCTTGTACTCAATCGGCCGCCACTTGGTCGACCGCTCGAGGTAGTGGGTGTAGTATTTCCGGCCGCGACCGAGGAAATACTCCATCCAGCGCTTCACGTCGTCGTTCACCACCACCGGGATGTCGAACTCCTTCGGGTCGATGGCGTCGAGGTGCAGGGGGTCCTGATTGGTCGCGGCGACGGGGTCGATGTAGTAGTCGGTGGGCGGCTCACCGCCGGGACTGCCGAGGTCCGAGAGCTCGGAGAGGCGCTCGCTCGAGAGCTCCTCCGCGGCGGCCTTCACGTCCGGCGTGGCGCTCGCGCCCTCGCTCGGCTGGATGAAGTCCCACACCGACGCGTCCTTCTCGGCGGCCTCCGTGGGCCTGGCATCGGGGGCGACAGCCTCGTCGACGGCGGGGGCATTCTCGGCGGGGTCCCCGGACGCGGCAGAGGCCCCGGGCGCCGGGCTGCCCGCGGGCGCCGAAGCGGGCGGCGACACGGCTGGACCGGCCGCCAACGCCGAGCCCGAGAGCATGGCGAAGGAGACGGCGAGGCCGGCGACCAGGGAGATCGACCGCGAGACGTGCCCCAGCGGCGAAGGAAGCGCTGGACACGCCGTCGCCCGGGTTGCTGACGTAGGCGCGGAGAGCGCGGACGAGGGCGCGGGGAGCGCCAAGGGGGGCAAGCGGGCGGGCATCGGGAGCGGGAGGATAACCCCCCAACCGACCGGAGCGTCCGCATGTCCGTGCTCGTCATCGCCACTATTCGCGACGAGATCCGCGCCGAGCTGCTCCTGCCGCTCTCCCGCGCCGGGGTCCCCGTGCGACCCGTCGCCGACTGGGAGTCGCTCTGCCGGGCGATCGCGGGCGTCGACACACGCCTCGTCCTCGTCGATTCCGAGCTTCCAAATCTAAATCCTGCCCTGCTGGACGGCCTCGCCCGGTCGCTGGCGCACAACCCGCGCGTGCGCGTCCTCGGTGGAAAGCGCCCTCCCCTCATCCGCATCCCCGCCACGCGTCGCGCCGCGGAGCGCGAGGTCGAGCGGATGCCCGGCAGCGCCGCGGTCACGGACGCCGACCGCGAGGAATTGACCTGGTTCGGCCTTGAGGGTCAGCCGCTCGACCTTCTCGGGCGCCTCGCCGCCTCGCCCCTCCCCCTGTGCGTGCACGGCGAGCGAGGCACCGGCAAGGAACGAATCGCCCGCTGGGTCCACCGGCTCTCCCGCGCGGAGGGCCAATTCGTCGTGGTGGCCCCCGGACAACGCTGGGAGCGCATCGCGGGACGGGGCACGTTGTTCCTGGAGAGCGGCCACAAGCGCGACGTCGGCGAGGTCCGTGCCGTCGCCCGCGAAGCCGCCGCGCTTGGCTGGCGAATCGCGACCGGCACCCGGGCCACCGAGGCGCCGACGGGCGTGGACTGGACGCGCGTCGTCATCCCGCCCTTGCGCTCCCACCGCGCTGACATCCGGCCGCTGGCGACGACGTACCTGGCTCGGCACTGCCAACGGATGGGCCTGCCATTGCGCAGTTTTGACCGTGAGCTCTGGTCGCTGCTCGCGGGCTGGCGCTGGCCCGGAAACCTTCGCGAGCTGGAGATGTTCGTGGTCCAGGCCCTCACCCAGACGGACGCCCGGATCATCCGTGCCCGGGGCTTGCCCGACGGCGTCGCCCGACTGCTGCGCCCAGAGGACGAAGCGGTCGGCCAGGACATCGCCGGCTTCGAAGACATCGCCGAGGCCCGTCTCCGCGACGTCATCGGCCGCTACACCCCCGGTCCAGGGCTCACGTTGCACGCCCGGGTGATGGACGCCGCGGAACGTGCGCTGCTTCGCCTCGCGCTCGGTCGGACGGGCGGCAATCGCAAGGCCACGGCGCTACTGCTGGGCATCGCAAGAAACACCCTTTCGAGCAGGTCAAAGGCGCTCGGCATCGAGGCGACGGTCGAGGCGCCGGAGGAGGAGAAGGCGGGGGAGTAGATGGGGGAATCGGCGACCGCGCTATGGTCGCATCATGGTCCCCTTCGCGGCCGCCTTCGCGCTCCTCACTGCTTGCGCCCCGAAGCGAGCCGAGCGCGCTGTTCCCGAGGGCGACTCCGTGGTGCCCGCAACGGACACGAGCACGGACACGGCGCCCGCGGACTCCGCCGATTCCGAGCCCCCAACCGGACGATTGACCGGCGACCTCGACCTCGACGCCATCGCCGGCGCCCATCGCGTCGACGCCGCAGTCAGCACGGCGGTCTCCATCGCTTCGGCAGCGGGGGATGTCGATGGCGACGGCGTAGCGGACTTGCTGATCGCCGGGGGCGACGAGAGCGCCTGGCTGTGGCGCGGACCGATCGGTGACGGCGGACCGTCCGGGCCGGAGCCCACGACGCAGACACACTTCGTCAGCAGCGATCCGGGGCGGGACTCGGACCAGGAGATCACGGGCGTGAGCGCGGGGGGCGACGTCGACGGTGACGGGCTCCCGGACGTCGTCCTGACCAGCTCCTACGGCGGCGGCTACCTCTACACCTCCGGCCTCGAAGACGCCGAGATCCTCATCAACAGCGCCACCACCCACCTCGGCGCGACGACCGACCGTTACGACGACAGCGCCTGCGTGGACGTCGGCGACCTCGACGGCGACGGCATCGACGAGGTCGCGCTGGGCGTCGACGACAGCGAGCACGCCGCCTTCGTCTACGCAGGACCACTCGCACCGGGAGATCACGGCGAAGCCGGCGACATTGACATCCTGCAGACCCGCGACCGCGACATCCACCCGACCCGCGTCGGAGACATCGACGGCGACGGCCTCGACGACCTCGCCCTCTCGGGCACCGGCGCGACCAATTCCGGCGACGGTCCCGCATCCGGCCTGTGGATCTTCACCGGCGGCTCTCCCTGGTCGCGCGATCTGCTCTCCGCCGCGATCATCCTCGACAACACCGGCGACAACGGCGCATTCGGCACCGCCGTGGCGAGCGGCGACTTTGACGGCGACGGGTCACGGGATCTCGTGGTCTCCGCGCCCGGCGGGCCCTACGACCCCACGCCCCGGGGTGCGGTCTACCTGCAGCCCGGTCCGGTCGCGTCGGGGGCCTACACGCTGGACGTCCCCGCGCTCGAGGGCACGCACGACGGCGACAGGGCCGGCTACGCGCTCTCCGGCGGCGAGGATCTCGACGGCGACGGGCGTGACGACCTCGTCGTCGCCTCGAACCCCTGGTATGGCGACGGCGCGGTTGACGTCGTCTACGGCCCAATGCCGGCGGCAACGACCACGCTCTACGCTGCCGGGGTGGCGCTCGACGGCTCCCTCCGGAACACGGTCGCCGTCGCGCTGACCCCCGACGTTACCGGCGATGGTCGGGCCGATCTCGTCGTCCAGGCCGGCGGCCAGAGCCTCCGCGAGGAGACCTGGGTCGTGCCCGGAGGGAGGGAAATGGCCGGCGACGACCTGGATCGCGACCACAGCGCGGCGCCAGCGGACTGCGACGACGCCGACGCCGCCATCCGCCCCGGGGCCGTTGAGGGGTGTGGCGACGCGGTCGATCAGGACTGCGACGGGGACCCGGACGCCAGCTGCGACCCCACCGCGCTCTCCGTTGCCGACGCGGTCACGACCTGGGGCGACCAACCCGTCGACGCGGACGCCGGGGAGCGGCTCGCGGACGCCGGGGACCTCGACGGCGACGGGCTGGACGACCTGATCATCGCAGGCGTAGGGTCCGGCGAGGGCACGGTGGCCGCCGCCTGGTACGTGATCACGGACGCCGGGGTCTCGGGCCCGCGTTCCCTGACCGACGCGGCCGCAACGCTCGAGGGCACGGCCTACGACGACGGCCCCTGCGACGTGACCGCCGCGGGTGATCTCACCGGGGATGGCGTGCCCGACGTGATCGCGCACGGTCAACTCTACGCGGGGCCGGTCGGGGGTGTTCTGGGTCCGGACGCCCTCGGCGCGACCTCCTGGGCGAGCGATTACCACCCGCTCGGCGCCCACGATGTCGATGGGGACGGCGCCCCCGATCTCGTGCTCGCCGCTGGCGGGACCCAGCCGACGCTGACCCTCTACGCGGGTCCGCTCCCACCCGGCCGGCTGGACTACGAGGCACCCGCGGCGACGCTGCGATGGAACTGGGAGAACGCCGAGCTTGGGACGGCCTTGGCCGCGGGAGATCTGGACGGCGACGGCGTGGACGACCTGGCCGTGGCCGCGACCTCCGGGATCCAGCCGGTCTCCATGCTCTACACGCTGGCTGGGCCACTCGTGGACGGCTGGCTCGAGGACGAGGCGACGGCGACGCTCTCGGAGACCCATTCCTACGACGGCTTCGCGGCGGTCGTCATCGCCGATCTCGACGGCGACGGTCTCGCCGATCTCACCTTCGGCGCCCCCGGCATCGACACGGACGACAACGGCGATGGGGCTGTCTTCGCTTTCCTGGGCGGGGCCCCGGTCGGCGCCCAGACGCCCGAAGGCGCCACGTTCCGGGCCATGGGGTCAGCCGGCAGCCTTGCTGGGTCGTCCCTCTCGGTCCTCCCCGGGGGCGGCGACGGCGGGGGCCTGCTCGTCGGCGGTCCAGGGGACTCCGACGCGGGCGCCTCTGCCGGGAACGCGTGGGCCCTCAATGGGCCGCTCGGCGCGGGCACGCGCTGGCTCGTCGACGCCGACGCGCACATCATCGGCGAGCAGGCCGGCGACGCGCTCGGCACCGCTGTTGTCGCCCTCCCGGATCTCGATGGCGACGGGCTCGCCGAGCTGTACGCCGGGGCGCCGGGCGCGCTCGCTCGCGGCCCGAGCGTGTACCGCTGGGCCGGTCCATGAAGCGCCTCCACCGCGCCCGGGTCGACCGCCCGCGGTGGGCAACAATTGCCCATCCATCGCCCGCTCCATCGGGCGTACACTCGGCGTATGCACCCCCGACTCCTCGCCCCCTCCTTCGCCCTCCTCTGCGCGTGCACACAGCCACCCGCGCCCTGTGATTCGCCCAACTTCGAGGCGACGAACGGCGGTTGTTACCCGGACCCCGGCATGCATTTCGACGGCATCGCCAGTGCGACCTGGGACGGCGGCGATGGGCTCTCTGCGGCGTTTGACCCCGCCTATGGGGCCCCGCCGCTGGTCTACACCCTCACCGTGACGGACGACGCCGGGGCCGTGGTGACGAAAACCGGCTCCCACTCGCCGCTTACCGTGACCGGTCTGGCGGACGGGATCTACACACTCTCCGTGAGTGTTGTCGACTCGTTCGGGCGCACCGCCGGGGCCGAGAAGTCGATCGAACAGCTCGTCGGGGCGAATCGCGTTGTTTATCGCGGAGAAGCTGGGCTCGACGGGGGCGCACGCGCGGTCTCGGGCGACGGCGACCTCATCGCCATCGGCGGTGGGCCGGACAAGCAGGGGCAGACCGAAAAGACCGGTCTGGCCGCGATCGTGGACGCTTCGGACGTGAACAACCCGGTGACCCTCTCGACGATCACGGGCCTCGGGCAGGTGACCGACGTCGAGATCCATGATGGCTTGTTGTTTGTCGCGACAGACACGGTCCAGGACTCGTCAGCCACGACGGGCGTCTGGATCTACGACATCGCCGATCCCACCGCCCCCGTGCTGGTCTCCACCATCGAAAAGACCGAGGACATCGCCCACACCTTGAGTTGGGGCACCATCGCCGGGCAGGACCTCCTCCTGCTTGCCAGCAACCAACAGAGCGGTGGTCGGATCGCGTTCTATTCCTTCGCCGACCCCGCGAATCCGGCGCTCGCAGGGTACTGGTCGCCGCCACCCTCGCCCCAGGGCTCCGGGGTCCACGACCAGATCCTGATCGACCAGCCCTGTGTGCGTGGCTCCGCCGCAACCGGGGCCTGCCTGTATTCGGCGTACACGGAGGGCTTTGGCATCGTCGACGTCTCCGACCTGGCCAACCCCCTCACCCTCGTCGCGCAAGACGCCACCTGGTCCAACCCCTTCGTCCACAACCTCGGCCTCACCGACGATGGCCTCACGATGGCGATGTCCGAGGAGGCGGTCGGCGGGGGATTGCGGGTCTGGGACCTCTCGAACCTCGACGCGCCGGTCCAGGCTGCCGAGTACATCACGGCACCAACCCACTCGATCCACAACGTGGCTGTGCGAGGAAGCACGGCGTTCTGCGCGTGGTACGTGGACGGGCTGCTTGCATTGGATCTCTCGGACCCAGCCAACCCAACCCTCGTCGGCAGCTACGACACCTACGCAGGCGCGGACACAGTGGAGGAGCGCAGCGACGGCACCGAGTGGCCGAACGTGGCCGGGGCAACCAACGTGTGGGTCGGCGGCCCGCACATCGCCGTCTCTGACTCAGTACGGGGGTTGATCCTGTTTGATTTCTATGCGGTAACGGTCGCGGGCTAACCAGGACCCCTCACCGGCCACTCCGCCGGGTCCTGCAACCGCCGCACGGCCGCCGGCAACGCCCCAACCGCACGGGCCCTGTGCTCTCGCGCCTGCGCGAGCGTCGGCCGGTCCGCGGCTACCGGCTGCAAGAGCCCGACCCCGCCTGCCCGCTCCATCGCCCACGCCTCGTTCACGCCGACCATCGTATCGCCCTGCGCCGTCCTGAAAATCTGCTTCTTTCCTGGCCAACGCGCAGCGCCCTCACCGCGCGCAGCGACGGGTCCGTGCGGCGTCTGGCGCTCGGCCACGCGGAAGGCGAGCCGGACATTCTCGTCCGTGACCCGCGCAAGCGCCCGGCCCACCGCGTACCGGTCGATTGGCGCGCCGGCGGCGACGAGCGAGGCGATGCGGTGCTCATCGAGGTGCCCGGAGCCAAGGATGCGCGTGGACGCGTACCCGGCAGCGTCGAGAGCGGCGCGCACCTCGCCGGCTTTCCGGCCAAGATCGGGGTGGTCCAGGCGCACACTCAGGACGTCGCCGCGAAACTTCTTGAGATCGGCGACGCCGGCGACCGGGTCGTCGTCGGGCAGCGCGAGGTGGCCGATGCCGGGGAAATAGAGGCGAAAGGCGTCGTAGGCGAGCTGCTGGTCGCCGTAGGCGGCGAGGAAGGTGTCGGACATCGTGCCGATGGACGGGACGCCCCAGCGCAAGACGGCCGCGGCGTTGGTGGTGCCCGCAGTGCCGCCGATGTAGGCCGAGCGCGCGGCGAGCAAGGCGGCTTCGGGATGGGGCGCACGACGGCTCCCGAAGTCGTAGACCGGCGCCCCACCGGCTGCGGCGACGAGGCGGGCCGCGCGTGTGGCGATGAGCGACGATGCCGACACGATCTGGATGGCGAGCGTCTCAATCAGGCCGCAGGCCATCAGCGGCGCGGTGACGCGGAGGATCGGCTCGCCCGGGAACACCGGGGTGCCCTCGGGGACGGCGTGGACGCTGCCTTCAAACCGGAACCGGCGCAGATAGTCGAAGAACGCCGGCTTCACCTGTTTGAACACCGGATACTGCGCGAGGGCCGAGACCTGCGCCTCGCTGAACGTCATCGCCCGCAACCGCTCCATCAGCGGGTCCAGCCCGGCCGCGATCAGGAATCCCCAGTCCTCCGGCAATCCGCGCGCGTACAGGTCAAAGGTCGCCTCGCCCCACAGCCCGTCTGCGTACCAGGTCGCCGCGAGGACGATCTGGTAGAGCTCGGAGGGGAGCGTGTCCACCCTACGGCTTGTACTGGATGGCCGCGCCGAGGTTGCCGACGGCCCAGACGTTGGTCGCGGAGGATCCGTGCACGGCGTAGAGGTTGTTGTTCACCCCGGTCGGCAGGCTTGTCCAGGTAGAACCGTCGTAGTGAAGAGCGAGCCCGCCGTCGCCGACGGCAAAGACATCGCTCGCGTCAGCCGCCCAGACTCCCCAGAGCGTCAGCGTCGTCGGCACCGCGATGACGGACCAGGCGTTGCCGTCAAAATGCAGGACCGTTCCGGCATCGCCGACGGCCCAGACGTCCGAGGCCGTGGTCCCGCTCACGCTGTGCAAGCCCCCCTGCACACCGGTGGTCGACGAGGTCCATGTCCCGCCGGATCGCACGGCAGCGGCACCGTCCTCTCCGACAGCGACGGCGTCGCCAGCGGAGCCCCATACATCGTTCAGGCGCTCCTGCCCGGGCGGGCTCACGAACGTCCAATTCGTCCCGTCCGACTCGTAGATCCCACCCCAGCCCACCGAGTAGAGCGCGCTTGGCCCCGACCCGCCGAGGCCCTCGAAATTGTTGGTGCCGAGGTCCGAATCCGTCCACGCGCTGTTGGCGTAGTGCTCGATGTGGCCCTCGTCGCCCGCCGCGTAGAGCTCGACCGTGTCACCCGACCCGGTGCCCCACAGATCGTGCAGGTCCACCGTCACCGGCGGGGTGACCGCGCTGAAACCGACGGACGCCGTACCCACCCAGCCCTGCCCGCCGCTGCCGACGATGTACGTGCCCTCTCCCGACGCGTAGACGCCGTGGAAGGTGGACGACGTCTCGATGTGGCAGTTCGTCCATACCGGGGTCACGACGGTGCCCGTGTCGGACGTCGAGTCGGAGGCGTGGGAGTCAGGCACCACGCTGTCGCTGGTTCCGCCCGTGCAAGCGGCGAGCAGGCCGCAAAGGCCGACCGGAAGGACGAATGCGCAGCGAAAGAGGGGGACGGTCATGGTTCGGCTCCTGCGACACGAGGGTAACCGGCCGCCGATCCCGGCGCTCGGCGAACCTCGCACCGGCCTCGGCCGTCAATTCTTGCCGTTCCGAGGCCACGTTCGCCGCCAGCCGCCGAGTACGCCAGCCGGCACGGTTCGTGCGCGGAACCGCGCGCCGGGGGGCCATTGCTCTCGCCAATCGCGCGCTTTCAGCCACTTAGGAGGTGAACGTTCGCCCAGCGCCAGCACTGGCCCCCTAGCCCCCGATGGCGTCCCGCGCCGCAGCGATGGCGTCGTGCTGGTCCGGGTAGCGCTTCTGCAGTTCATCCAGGATCCTTCGGGCCTCCGTCGAGTCGCCCTGCGCATTTTCGGCAGCAGAGCGTCCGATTTCGGCCTGGACGATGTAGTAGGCATCCGTGGTGCTCGCCTTTGCCGCGTTGAACTCGTCGAGCGCGCCCTTGGCATCGTCGGCACGCAGCGCGCACTCGCCGAGCCCGAGCAGGCGCACCGTGCGCTCCTCGGCGCCGCCAGCGAGCTTGTCGTACACGTCGTGGGCTGCTCCCACCTGGTTCTGATCGAGCAGCGCCTCGCCGCGGACCTGCGCGATGGAGAGGGTGTAGCCGGGGTCGGGCGTCGCGAGCTTGTCGAGGGCCGCCAGCGCGGTCTTCGGATCGTCCTGGGCCATGGCAACGCGCGCGAGACCAAGGTTCCCGGCCGTCTTCGTCTCGTTGTCCTCGGCGTCCGCGAGGCGCTGCCACGCCTCCTTGGCGTCGTTGAGCTTGCCCATGCCTTCTAGCACGAGCCCGCGCTCCGCCGGCACCCTTGGGTCGTCGCAATTCGCGAGGAGGTTTTGGGCGTCTTCGAAGTTCCCCGCCTCCCGCGCCACGCGGGCCAGCCCGTAGCAGGCGCTCGCATCGCCAGACGCCTTGAGCGTGTCGAGCACCTTCTGGGCGCCGTGGAAGTCACCGGCCTCGATCCTCGTATCCGCCTCGGTCTCCGCGACCCAGGCCTTGTCCTGGGAGTCCGTCGGGGTGAGTCCGGCCAGGAGCGTAGCTGCGTCGTCGGCCCGCCCCGCGTCCCTCAGCGCCCCGGCCCGCTCCATCGCCAGTTCAAAACCCCCCTCCTTCGCGTACTTCACGGTGATCGCCAGCGCAGGTTCCGCCTGCCCTTCCGCCCGAAGCGCACGCACGGCGGCCACCGCAAGCTCGCCCCGCAAGTCAGCGTCCTCCTCGTCGGCCAGCCAGGCGTTGATCTGGTCCTCGCCCTCGGTCACCTTGTGCAGCGCGATCGCCGCCCTCAGCCAGCCGCTACGGGCGTCTGCGCGGTCCTGCCCGGCCGGTGCCTCAGCCATGGCCGCGGCGAAACGCGCCTCGGCCGCGGCGGGATCGGTCGTGAGCTTCTGCTCGCCGACGGCGATGTTCGCCTTGATTCGGACTTCGGGCGCAGGGGCGGTCATCAACTTCTCGTAGACGTCCGCCGCCGCGGGATCCTGCGCCTCGGAGAGCGCCTCGGCCAGCGCGATCTGCAGGTCCAACCGGCGAGCAGGCTCGGCCCGTGCTGCGGCCCCGGACGCCAACGCACGTCGATATGCGTCGGCGGCGCCCGGCCAGTCGCCGTTCTTGCCCCGAAGCTCGCCGAGCGCCGAGAGCGCCTCCAACGACCAGGAGCCGTCCGTCTTCCCAACCTCCAGGTAAAGGCGTTCGGCCTCCTCGTTCTTGCCTGAGAGCGCGGCGATCCGCGCCAGCCCGAGGTTGCACTGCGCGGCAACATCGGCGTCATCGACGGACCCCGTCGTGGCCTGGGCGAGCAGGCCCCGGTAGACCTTGTCCGCCTCTCCCACCCGGTTCCCGTGAACATAGGCGTTCGCGGCCCCGAGTTGGATGCGTCGCTTGACCGAGAGCGACGAGGTCGCCGCCATCATCGCGTCGTACCGGTGCAACGCGCCCTCGGGGTCCTTGTCCTCGACCATCAGATCCGCGAGCGCAAGCTGGGCTTCAAGCTTGGCTTCAGCGCCGGTATTCACGTCGTCCGCAAGCGCGGCCCAAACAGCCTGCGCCTCCCGCCGCTTCCCAGCGTCCTGCAGCGCGCGGGCCTTTCCAAGCTCGACGGACTCCTTCAGGTCCGGGTTGGCGTTCTCCAACTTCGCCGCCTCCTCCGGGTTCGTCTTGAGCAAAAGGCGCGCGAGGTCGAGCCGCGCCTCGTCCGCGACGCGAGGCTCGATCCCGTCGATCGCGAGCAGCGTCCTCAGGCTGGTGATGGCCCCGTCGTTGTCCCCGGCGCGCTCGTCGATCTCGGCCACGAGCGCATCGGCGCGGGCACGGAGCGCAACGTTCGTGGAGGATTGCAGCGGGGCGATGGTCGCCCGAGCGGCCTTGTCGTTCCCGCGACGCGACAGGAGATCGGCAGCGCCAAGCGAGCCTTCTTCGCCCCCGGGCTCGGAGAGTACCTGCCGGTACAGCGCGAGGGCACCGTCCTCGTCGCCCCCATCGGCGAGCAGGCGGGCGAGGCGGACCCGAAGCGCGGTGCGGTCCTTGGCGACCTCGGGGGAGGTGCTGACGGTCGTGGCATCGAGCGCGTGCTCGATGGTCGAGCGGGCGCTGGCGACGTCGCCGATGCCGGACCACCCTTCGGCGAGGGCGAGGGCCAGGGCCGTGCGCTGGACGTCGGTGTCCGTGGAGGCGAGGACCTGGACCTCGCGGTCGAGGAGCGCAGCCCGTTGATCGGCGGGGAGGATCTGGGCGAGGCCGACGAAGGCGGAGGCCCGGTCCGACGGGCCGACATCCGTCCGGGCGAGGACGCGCTCGTAGGTCGCCTGGGCCTGCAACGCGAGGTCGTGGTGCGCCTGCATGTCCGCGAGGTGGAGGAGCGCGCGCGGCAGATCGTTGCCGTCGCCGGCGATCGTGACGGCCTGGTCGAGCTGCTCGAGGGCCGGGCCGACGAGGCCGGCCTCCTCGTACGCGCTGGCAGCCTCGATGCAGTAGTCGACGTGCTGACTCGGGTCGTTTGCGGCTGCGGCGAGGCTCGCAAACCGCTTGGCCGCCTGAGCCGGGTCGCCGGACTGCTGGGCGACGGTGGCCTGGTGTTCGAGCATTGCCGCGTCGCCCCCCCCACTCTCGAAGCGCGCCGCCGCGTAGACCCCCATGACGCCGAACAGGGCGACAGCAGCGGCTGTACCAACGAGCCGTACCCAGCCCGCCTCGCCGGCCTGTCCGAGATCCGCGCCGCGCTCGGCCAGGTCTGCCCGGGCGACGGCGTTGAGGCCCAGCGCGCCCGCAGCGCGCGCGCCGCGGACGGAGGTGGTGGTGAGGTCGACGTCGTGGAGGTGGGTCTGGTCGAGGAGGGCGTCGTCGAGCGAGGCGCGGGCGAGACTTGCGCCGCGGAGGGTGGCGGCGGTGAGATCGGCGCGGGAGAGGTCGGCCCCGGCGAGATCGGCCTCACGCAGATCGGCGCCGACGAGGCTTGCGCCGGCAAAATTCACGCCCCGGAGGTCTGCGCCTCGTAGGTCGCGCTCGTCCAGGGTGCGCCCGTGCCAGTCGGACCCGGGGCTGGGGACGGCCCCCGGGCGGTTCATGCGCGAGGCCAGGACACGCACCCCGGCGCGAACGCCGCCGCTCATGATCAGCGCCACGTCCTGATCGAGGCTGTCGACGCCGTCGCCATGGCCGGTGGTCCGCGCGAGGATGACCCCACGCCGACGCCGCAGCTCCAACTCAAAACGCTCCAGGCCCTGATCGCGGTCCCGCATCGCGGCGTCCTGCCGGAACGTGGCCGCTTCCTCGGCGCTGACGCCCCCGCCCACCTGGATGTTCCGACCGAGGAGCGCGTCCACCGTCCCCGCCGCCGCGCGGGCCGCAACCAGAGCGCCACCGCTGAGGAAGAGACCGAGCGGCCCCAGGGCCTCACGCCGACGGGCCTCGCGAGCAGCAGCCCGCTGCGAAAACTTCTCGCGGGCGGCGGCCGAATCGGAGCCCGCTGTTTGCAGTCGCTCCCGCTCGGCAACGAACCGGCTGTGGTCCGCCCTGGCGGCGGCCCGGGCCGCGATGACGAGCGCCGCCCAGCGCTTGTCCTCCTCGACCTTGCTCCGGTCGCGCCCGTCGATCTCGAAGTTTTCCAGCTCCAGGCGATGGTCGGCGTCCAGCGCCGCCTTCTCACGGGCCTGACGCCGCGCGATGGCCTGCATGCGGTCGTGTTGGGCGCGGCGCAGACCGGCCTGGAGCGGGCTCGGCGCGGGCTCCCCGGGCGGGTGCGCAGCAGCGGCAACCCCCGCCGCTCGTGCCCGAGCAGCGGCGACCCGTGCCGCAGCCACGCGTTCGCTCCCTGACTCGCGCTCGTCGACCTCGGCTTGCTCCACTTCAAAATCGATGCTGCGACGCTGGCTGGCCCGGACCGAGGCCGCGAGCGCCTCCTCCTCCCCGCGAAGCCGGGCAGCGCGGGCCTCGGCACGCGCCCGGCGGGCAGCCTCATCGCGCTCGGCCGAGGCGCGGGCGACCTCTCCCTCGCGCTCGGCACGATCCGCCGCCTCGGCTGCCTCTTTTGCGTCGCGCTCCCGCTGCGCCGCGGTCGCAGCCGCGACACGCGCGAGATCCGCCTGCTCGCGCGCGGACTGGACGCGGCGGGCGTTGGCCTCGGCGAGCAGACGAGCGGCGGTGGCTGCTCGCAGCGCCTCCTCCGCGCGGATGGCGGCCTGGCGGGCCTCTTCGGCCTCGCGCTGCGCACGCCCGCGGGCCTCGGACTCCAGGGCAGCCTCGGCCTCCCTTCGGGCCGCCGCTGCTACAAGCTGGCGGGCGAGAACCGCCTCCTCGCGCGCGACCTGCTCGCGCCGGGCGTTCTCGTCCGCTCGTGCTCGCGCCGCCGCGAGCCGGGCCGCCGCTAGACGCATCGCCTCGCCCTCTCTCGGCAACGCGAACCCCTGCTCGACCCGGCGCCGGGCCCGGGCCAGCGCCTCGGCCTCGGCCGCCTGCTGCACCCGGCGTGACTGTTCCTCCGCCTGGGCTCGCGCATCGGCGAGGCGCGCCGCCGCCTCCTGTCTGGCCGCGGACGCTGCCGCGACGCGCGCGATCTCGGCCTGCTCCCGGGCGGCTTGCAGTCGGCGGGCGTTCTCCTCGGCACGCAGTCGGGCCGCCGCCAGCCGGGCCGTGGCCAACCGGCCCCCGTCGACCTCGTGCTCCGAGGCCCGCGCAACCTCCGCTTCCCGCTGGGCGTTCAGCGCAGCGTCGGCCTCAGCGCGCACTGACGCTTCCTGCTGCGCAGCCACCGCTGCGGCGACGCGAGCCAGGTCGGAGCGCTCCTTCGCTGTCTGGACCCGCAACCCCTCAACGGTCGCCCGTTGCCGCGCTTCCGCAAGCCGCTCGGCGGCAGCCGCGCGCGCCTCCTCCTCCCGTCGTGCGGCTTCGCGGACCTGGGCCGCCTCCGCCTCCACCCTCGCCGTCGCCTCGGCCCGCGCCCTCGCGTCTGCCTCCTGCCTCGCCGCGATCGCCTCCGCGCGTCGCGCCGCCTCTACTTCCGCGTTGGCGATGGCGAGCCGACGGGCGTTGTCCTCCGAGCGGGCGCGTGCCGCCGCCAGCCGCGCAGTCGCGAGGCGCACCCCATCCGCCTGCTGCTCCGACGCGCGAGCCACCTCCGCGTCGCGCTGGGCGCGCAGCGCTGCGTCCGCTTCCGCACGCACCGCGGCCTGCTGGCGCGCCGCCACGGCGGCCGCCACGCGCGCAAGATCCGCCTGCTCGCGGGCGGCCTGTACCCTCGCACCTTCGGCGACGGCGCGCTGGCGAGCCTCTGCCAACCGCGCCGCGGCCGCCACACGCTCCTCGTCTTGCCGGCGAGCCGCTTCCCGTATCCGCTCGACCTCCGCCTCCAACCTCGCGGCCGCCTCGGCCTCGGCACGCGCCTCCTCCTCGCGCCTGGCAGCCGCGAGTTCCGCAAGATGGGCAGCCTCCGCCGCCGCTTTCGCCGCTGCCAGGCGACGCCCGTTCTCCTCCGAGCGGGCGCGCGCAGCGGCGAGCCGCGCCGTGGCCAGCCTCCCGGCCTCCACCTGCTGCTCCGAGGCCCGCGCCGCCTCGGCATCACGCTGCGCTCGCGCAGCCGCGTCCGCCTCAGCGCGCAACGCCGCCTCCTGCCGCGCCGCGTCGAGGCGTAGCGCCGCCTCCTGCCGCGCGGCCTCCGCGGCCGCCGCCCGCGCAAGATCCGCCTGCTCCTTCGCCGCCTGGACGCGGCGAGCGTCCTGCTCCAGACGCGCCCGTGCCGCCGCCAACCGGGCCGACCCCACCCGCGCCGCATCACTCTCCAACCGGGCCACATCCCGCTCGCGCTCCACCTCCTCGCGGAGCCGGGCGGCCGACTCGGCGTCGATGCGAGCGTCGAGCTCACGACGCGCCGCCGCAGCGGCCGCGACCCGGGCCGCCTCGGCTGCGTCGCGTGCGGATTGCAGCCGTGCTGCCTGTTCTTCCGCACGAAGGCGAGCCGCAGCGAGACGCGCCTGCGCCACCCTTCCGCCCTCCACCGCCCGCTCGGTCAATCGCGCCGCCTCGGCCTCACGCTGGGCGCGCGCCGCCGCCTCCACCTCCGCGCGGACTGCCGCCTCCGCGCGCGCCGCCGCCGCCGCAGCGACGCGGGATTGCTCCGCCTGCTCCCTGGCCAACGCCGCCCGAGCCGCTTCTGCGTCGGCCACGGCCCGGGCTTCGGCGAGCCGTTCCGCCGCCGCCACGCGGGCCGCTTCTTCACGACGCGCCAGCTCCCGGGCCTGCTCGGCCTCGGCGTCGGCCTTCGCGGTCGCCTCGGCCGCTGCTTGCGCCTCCGCCTCCCGCCTGGCCGCCGCGATGGCAGCCACTCGCGCAGCCTCCGCCTCGGCCTTCGCCGCCGAGAGCCGCCGCGCGTTGTCCTCCGCCCGCGCGCGCGCCGCCGCCAACCGCGCCGCTGCAAGACGCGCCCCGTCTACTTGATGCTCCGAAGCTCGGGCGACCTCGGCCTCGCGCTGGGCCCGCGCAGCGGCCTCCGCCTCCGTCCGAACCGCAGCCTCCCGTTCGGCCGCTGCCGCCGCGGCTGCGCGCGCGCGATCGGATTGCTCCCTGGCGGCCTGCATTCGCGCGGCTTCGGTGGCCGCGCGCCGCCGTGACTCCGCCAGGTTCGCTGCTGCATCTGCTCTGGCCTGCTCCGCCCGGTGCGCCGTCTCGCGCCCTTGCTCCTCCGCCGCCGCCCGGTCCGCGACCGCAGCCGCCTGGGCCCGCGCCTCGGCCTCGCGTCTGGCCGCGGCGACCTCCGCGAGCCGGGCCGCATCGGCCGCCGTTCGCGCTGAGGCCAGCTTGCGAGCGTTCTCCTCCGAACGCGCTCGCGCAGCAGCCAGGCGAGCGGCCGTCAGGCGCACGCCATCCGCGTCCCGCTCCGAGGCTCGCGCCGACTCCGCCTCCCGCTGCGCCCGCATCGCCGCCTCGGCCTCCGCGCGCGCCACTGCCTCCAGGCGGGCTGCTTCCGCAGCCGCTGCCTTTGCGGCCTCCGCCTCGGCCTTCGCCGCCAGCACCTGCGCGGCTTCCCCGGCAGCCCGGACACGCGCCTCGGCGAGGCGGGCCGCTGCGGCGACCCGCGCCTCCGCCTCCTGCACCGCCGCCTGCCGCGCACGCTCGGCGTCCGCTTCGGCCTTCGCGTTGGCCTCCGCCTCCGCGCGCGCCTCCGCCTCCCGTTTGGCCGCTGCAACCTCGGCTCGACGGGCGGCGTCTGCCTCTGCCTTCGCGGCGGCAAGTCGGCGCGCGTTGTCCTCCGCGCGGGCCCTGGCGGCCGTCAGCCGCGCAGCCGCGAGCCGCGCCCCGTCGGCCTGCTGATCCGATGCGCGTGCGACCTCGGCCTCGCGCTGTGCACGCACCGCGGCGTCCGCCTCCGCGCGCGCCGCACCCTCGCGCAAGGCCGCCTCAGCCGCGCTGATGCGCGCCTGATCAGCCTGCTCTTTCGCGGCCTGGACTCGCCGGACCTCGGCCTCCGCCCGTGCCCGCGCAGCGGCGAGGCGGGCGTTGGTCACCCGGCGCTCGTCCTCCGCGCGGCGGGTGGCATCGCGCTCCCGCTCGGCCTGGGCGCGAGCGCGAACTGCCACCTCTCCCTGCGAGCGGGCCTCCGCTTCAGCTCGGGCTGCGACCTCGGCTTGCGCTCGCGCGACCTCCGCCTGCTCCCGGGCAACCGCCGCTCGGGCTCGGGCCGCGGTGAGACGAGCGGCCTCCAGGCGCGCGTCGCCGGCCGCAAGTCCGGTCGTCCGCACCTCCTCGGCGGCACGCTGGGCCCGTGCTTCAATCTCCGCTTCTTCGCACGCCTCGGCCTCCTGCTGCGCAGCGAGCGCAGCGGCAGCCCGTGCCGCCTGGGACGCCTCCTTGGCCTCCCGAACCCGCACCGCCTGGGCGTCGGCCGCCTCCCGGGCCCGCGCCAGGCGCACTCCCACGGCGCGGCGCGCTTCCTCCCGGGCCTGCGCACCGGTACGCTCCGCCTCCTGCTCCTCCTGCGCCCGCCGGGATGCCTCCGCGGCCGCCCGCGCCCCGGCCTCCTGGAGCGCCGCGGCCTGGGCTCTGGCCCGAGCGGCGCTTGCCGCCTGCGAGACTGCCTGCAGGCCGCGTGCAAACTCCACCATGCGCGCGCGAGCGGCGGTCAGGCGGTTGCCAGGCGCCTGCGGTGCGCCCGCCACATCGGCGCTCGCCAGGTCGCGCTCTGCCTGCGCTGCCCGGGCTACCTGGTCGGGGGCCTCGAGCTCCGCAAGCTCGGCAGCGGCAACCGCCACCCGTGCGAGCTCCGATTGCGCCGCCGCCACCTCGGCCAGCCTCGCGTCCTCCTCCGCCCGTTCGCGCACCACCACGGCACGTTGTGCGTCCAGGCGAGCAGTTTCCTGACGGACGCCTTCCGCCTTCGCCAGCGCCGCGCCGAGCACCTCCCGCGCGTCGGCGTCGTCAGAGACCACGCCCGCGATCTCGGCGAACGCGCGCAGGTGCTCGATGCGTTCCTCTGCGGCGGAGAGCTCGGCCCTCGACTCCTCCTCGACCGAGGCGTGCGCGAGCAGCTCCAAAGCGAGCGTTGCGGCCTCAACGTCGGTCCGGGCGCGGGCATCCGCCTCAAGCGCGCTTTGAAGCGCCACCGCCGCCTGCGCGGAGGCATCATCGTCGGCCGGAAGCGGCTCCGCGCCAGCCGCGTCCTCGTTGCTCTCGGCGAGCGTGAGTCGGGCTTCGGCGGCGACGAGGTCGGCCCCAGCGCGGCGCGCAGCCGCCCCCTCGAATGAAACCCGCCGGCGCGCCTCGGCCGACGCTGCCATGCGCTCCTCTTCGGCCCGACGATCCGGATCGGCTGGCCGAGTCGAAGGCGCGACTTCGTGCCCCGCACCAAGCGTGCCTTCGACGCGGTCAGCAGCGGTCGCGCCCGCCGATTCGCGCGCAGGAGTGGACACGTCAAGCGAGGTCACGAACACGCGTGACGGCTCGAAAGCCAAGGCTCGACGAGAATAAACAGCCATCACCCGACCGGACGGGCCGGTGATGGCTGCCCCGTCACCGTCAGCTTGCTCGCTATCAACGCGGAGTTCATCGACTTGGTCCGCCTCGGGCTCCTGATCTGGCGCGACCTCATCCGGCATCGGCTCGTCGAGGCTCGCCTGCTCGTAGAGGATCCGCTCCGCCCGCAGCCGCTCGGCTTCGGCCACCCGCGCCAGCGCTTCCGCTTCTGCCTCCGCTCGAGCGGCGATGGCAGCCTTGCGGCGCAAGTCGGCGTACCGCGCGCGCCTCGCCCGCGTACGGCCAGCGTTGTCGAGAGCGGCGCCCGCCTCGCGCGCCTCCTCGTCCCGGCGCACGGCGTCCACGGGAAAATCGCGATCGCGGCCGATGACGTCGCTGCGTGCGGGCTCGACATCGGTGCCGAGCACCGCCCGGGCCCAGTCGCGCCCGCCCTCGGCGACCCGTTGGGCGCGAAGGCGGAGGCGCTCGCGGCGGTTCGCGTCGTTCCAACGCGCTTCCCGGGCGCGTCGTACAGCACGAGCGCGGAGCACCGCCTGGGTCTGGGTCCGAATCGCGGCGGTCGGGTCGACGACGGGCAACCGGGGCGGGGCGGGCGCAGCGACGGGCGCGACGTTGACGCGGGGGGGAGGCCGGCGCTTCACGCTGGCGGGCACGGCCATGAGCGCGGCGAGCGCCTTGTCCTGCAACGGCGGGCGCCAGCCGCGTTCCTGCAGCTCAGCCCGAAAACGCCCGGCTGATGCCGATGAGATGCGGGCACCCCGAAGCCGGTTGCCCTCTCCGAGGAACCCGGCGAGGTCCACCCCGCGCAGGTCCGCGACGAGCAGCGCCGCCCCCTCAGCGATCACCGCCCCCCTGGCGCCGAGCCACTGAGACCCGGTGAGCCCGGCCCGGTGGAACAGGAGCCCCTCGACCTCCGCGTGGTCAAGGCACACGCGCTCGAGCAGGGCCTCCGTGAGGTCCGCGCCCGTCAGATCCGCGCCGTCGAGGCGCCAGGACCGGCCCCGGACGCCGACCATCGAGGCGCCCCGAAGCGTGGCCCGTCGCCACTCGGCACCCTGGACGCGTGCGCCGTCGAGCACCGCGTTGGTCGCGTTGATGCCAAATGCCTGGGACCGACGGAAATCTACATTCCGTGCATCCGCGTCTACAAGCGACGCGCCATCGAGATCGGCGTCTGGAACAAGTGCGTCGATCAGGATCGCGCGGTCGAGGCAGGCGCCGACGAGCCGGGCGCCAGCCAGGTTCGCGCCCCGCAGGTTGGCCTCCGTCAAGTTGGCATTCGAAAGGTTTGCCGCCTGTAGATTCGCTTCGGAGAGGTCCAGCCCGGCGAGGTTCACACCCCGCAGGTCGCACCCGCGCAGGTCCTGCCGGGCCAGCCCGCCTTGCGAAAAGTCCGCCCCGCGCAGGTCGAGCCCGCGCCCGATCGGACGCGCAGGGGAATCGCGGGCAGAGCTACTCACAATGCAATTGTATCGCAGATCACGTCGCCGAGCGCGTCCGAACCGCTGGCACGCTGCTTGCGATTGAAGGTGGCGACAGCAACGCAGCGCTGGTGCTGCTCCCGCCCCGGAGATAGTCTCCGGGCCGCTCCACACCACGGATTCTACATGGACAAGCTGATCATCGAGGGCGGGGTGCCCCTGCGCGGCACGGTGCCGATCTCCGGCGCCAAGAACGCCGCCCTCCCGCTCCTGATGGCGACGATCGTGGCGCCTGGCGAGCACCGCCTCGCCAACCTGCCCGAGCTCGCCGACGTAGAGTCCATGCTCTCGCTGCTCGGCCGGATCGGCTGCCCGTCGCTGATCGGCCCCATCGTACGTATCGACACGTCTCGCGTAGCGTGGTGCGAGGCACCGTACGATCTGGTTCGTAAGATGCGCGCTTCTGTGCTCGCGCTCGGGCCCCTGCTGGCGCGCTGTGGAGAGGCGCATGTGTCACTTCCCGGCGGCTGCGCCATCGGCGTGCGGCCGATTGATCAGCACCTCAAGGGCCTGGAGGCGCTCGGCTGCAGCTTCCGGATGGAGAACGGCTACGTCCACGGCAAGGTCTCGCAGCTCCGGGGCGCCGAGATGCGGCTCGACATGCCGACGGTCACGGGCACCGAGAACATCCTGATGGCCGCGGTCCTGGCCGAGGGCGACACCATCATCGACAACGCCGCCGCGGAGCCCGAGGTCGAGGAGCTCGGCGCGTTCCTGAACGCGCTCGGGGCGAAGGTCGAGGGCGCTGGGACGCCGACCATCCGCATCACAGGCGTCACGTCCCTCGCGCCGCCAACGCGCGCGTGGAGCATCCTGCCCGACCGCATCGAAACGGGGACGTACCTTGTCGCCGCGGCGATCACGGGCGGGGACATCACGTGCGAGAATGCCCGCGCTGGCGACCTCGTGGCCGTGCTGGACGTCCTGGAGCGGGCGGGATGCCTGGTGGAGCGGGGCGAGGACAGCATCCGCGTCGCTCGGACGGGGCCTGTCCGCCCGGTGGACATCACAACCGAGCCACATCCTGGCTTTCCGACGGACATGCAGGCGCAGCTCATGGCGCTGCTCTCCCTCGCCGAAGGCGACTCCCACATCCGCGAGACGATCTTCGAGAACCGGTTCATGCACGTCGCCGAGCTGCTGCGCCTCGGGGCCCGGATCGACATCAACCTGAACCTGGCGACGGTCCACGGCGTTGGCGGCCTGCAAGGGGCATCGGTGATGGCGACGGACCTCCGGGCCTCGGCGTCGCTCGTACTCGCTGGTCTGGCCGCGCGCGGGCGCACGGAGATCCTGCGGATCTACCACCTCGACCGTGGCTACGAGCACCTCGCAGAGAAGCTCGCGGCCGTGGGGGCGCATGTCCGCCGCGGCGAAGAGGGCCGGCCGGGGGTCTGACGGCCGGCCGGCTACTCGCAGGCTAGCTGAGGAACAGCATCTCGCGGTACCGGGGGAGCGGCCACCGGCTGTCCGACACCATCGCCTCGACCGAGTCGCACGCCTCGCGAAGCGTCGACAATGCCGGGACAACGTGGCCGCAGAACGCGGTCGCGCGATCCGCTTCGCTGCCCTCGCCGACGCCGTGCGAGGCGAACTCCAGCGCCTGCCGGGCGGCGTCGAGCGCCTCCACGCGGGCGCGCAGCTCGTGGTATCGGCGTGCGGCCGCCGGACCGACTTCACCCTGCACGCGCGCATCCGCCAGCTCCGCGATGGCCACAGGAAGCACGACGGTGTCGACGAGGTCGCGCAGCACGTCTGCCTCGATCTCGACCTTCTTGTTGTACTGCTCGACCCGGACCTCAAACCGGCTGTGGAGCTCCTCGTGCGAGAAGACGCCGTGCCGGGCGAACAGCGCCGCAGCGCCGTCGGTAGCGAGCGCGCGAAGGGCCGCGGGGGTGTTGCGGGCATGGGGCAGGCCGCGGCGCTCAGCCTCGACGACCCACTCGGCGCCGTAGCCATTCCCGTCGAAGCGAACCGGGGCCGACTCCACGAGCGCCCGTCGCACGGCCGCCATGACTGCCGTCGCCCCGCTGCCCTCAGCCGCTGCCCACGCCGAGATCTGGTCGATCCCATCCGCAACGGCGGCGTTCAGGCACGTCGTGGGGAAGCTGATCGACGCCGAGGCGCCAACGGCACGGAACTCAAACTTGTTGCCGGTGAACGCGAACGGCGAGGTGCGATTGCGGTCGGTGTTGTCCTTGGCGATCGCCGGAAGACGGCTGATCCCGAGCTCAATCATCGCCTTTCCGGGGTCGAGGACCGAAACGTCGCCCGAGGCGATGCCGTCGCAGATCCGCGTGAGGAAGTCGCCGAGGAAGACAGAGATGATGGCCGGGGGCGCCTCGTTGGCGCCGAGCCGGAAGTCGTTGCCGTGCGAGGCGATGCTCGCGCGAAGGACGGCCGAGTGGCGATACACACCGAGAAGTGTCGCGGCGAGGAACGTCAGGAACCGCAGGTTCTCCTGGGGGTTCTTGCCAGGATCGAGGAGGTTCTCGCCGCGCGCATCCTGCATCGACCAGTTGATGTGCTTGCCCGAGCCGTTCACGAACGCGAACGGCTTCTCGTGCAGCAGCAACAGGAAATCATGACGCAACGCCACGCGACGCAACGTCTGCATCACGATCTGGTTGTGGTCCGCCGCGATGTTCGCCTCCGCGTAGATCGGGGCGAGCTCGAATTGGCACGGAGCAACCTCGTTGTGACGCGTCTTTGCGCTCACGCCGAGCTGGTAGAGCTCCAGCTCCACCTCCTCCATGAACGCGTGGACGCGAGGCGGGATCGAGCCGAAGTAGTGGTCTTCGAGCATCTGACCCTTGGGTGCGCGAGCGCCGAGCAGCGACCGCCCCGCGATGACCAGATCCGAGCGAAGCCCGGCGTAGGCCCTGTCGATCAGGAAGTACTCCTGCTCGGGCCCGACCGTCACGGTCACCCGGTGGACCGTCTCGCCGAGCAGGCCCAGCAGCTTCGTCGCCGAGCGCGACAGCGCCTCCATCGAGCGCAGCAAAGGGGCCTTTTCGTCGAGCGCCTGGCCGTGGTAGCCGAGGAACGCGGACGGGATGCAGAGGGTGCGGCCGTTCGGGCTCTCCATGATGAACATGGGCGAGGTGGGGTCCCACGCGGTGTAGCCGCGCGCCTCGAACGTCGACCGCATGCCGCCGCTCGGGAAGCTGGACGCGTCGGGCTCGCTCTGGAGCAGCATCGAACCCGTGAACTTCTCGATCGGTCGCCCGTCCTTGTCGAACCAGAGGAAGGCGTCGTGCTTCTCGGCCGTCGACCCGGTCATCGGGTGGAACCAGTGGCAGAAGTGCGAAACACCGTTCTCCAACGCCCATTCCTTGACGGCGTGGGCGATGGCATCCGCCACAGGGCGATCGAGCTTGCGCCCGTGCTCGATGGTGTCACTCCAGCGCGCAAACACCTCCGGCGGCACGCGCTCGCGCATCCGATCGGCGTTGAACGTCCGGGAGCCGTACAGAACGGAGACGCGCACGGGGCGCCCCTGCGCGTCCATCGGGCGTGGGAAGGTGCGGATGCTGCGGCTGGCAGCCTTCTGAACGGCTTCGGTACGGGCAGGATGGGACATGAGAGACCTCGGGGGCGACGGGCGGGCGTCTACCCCGACCCCGACTGGACATCAAGGGAAACCGACCGATCTCGCGTCTGGTTCGCTCCGGGGCGAGCGCGCCACCCCCGATCAGTCCGACGGCATCACGCAACCCTGCTCCCAGCCCTGGAACTGTTGCCGCATGGCGTCGGGGTTTGAATAGACGACCTCGCCGGACGCGACGAGCGGGTCGATGACGCTGGTCAAGCCGGCGTCGATCTGCGCCATGTCGGCGGCCAGACCACCGTCGCTCACATAGGTGTCGAACGCGTCGGTCGCGGCGTCGGGCCCAAAACCGTCGACGTGCTCGATGAAGTACCAGGTGTTCACGTAGCCGGCCTTGGCGTGTGCCCGCGCCTGGGCGAGGTGGCGTTGGACGAAGTTGCTGTAGCGCGTGTGATCGGCGTCCCGAACGCCGCTGCCGGGCAGGTAGATCATCGGTCCGGCCGGGTCGTTCGTGCCGAACGCCTCCTCGTCGCCGGCGCCGGTGCCGTCCGCCGGACGCCAGGGCTGGACGTGGGGACGCGCGAGATCGAGCTGGGTGTCGGGATTCTTGAAGGCCGTGATGCTCTCAAGGCCCGAGGTCGCGAGCGTCTTCCAGATCCCCAGGCTGAACCCCCCGTTCAGGTCCTTCACGTCCACCCCCACGGCCTTGTAGTTCTGGACGCTGTTCCGCACCGATTTCTCGAGCGCCGTCGCCCCATCCGACTCGTTGTGGACATGCACCGACCACGTCATCCCTTCCGCCTCGCGGTCTGACACCCAGCCCGGGCTCCAGACCGCCTCGCCGGCTACGAAGCTCTCGCCAGGCTGCAACGTGAGCATGGCGCCGTGCGCGGCCAGCACCTGCGAGAGCGCCGCGACCACCTCAGCCCGACGATTCCAGATCGTCTCGTCGGCGACCAGCGCGCCGGTGTCCTCGATGTGCATCAAGAAACCAAGTTGAATGGGAGAGGCGGCGCGCGCGGTCGGGTCGTCCGCCCACTGCGTCCCGGTGAGTTGGAGGGACACCTGTGCCGTGCCCGGGCTGCTGAGCGTCGTTGCCATGTGAAACGTTCGTGCATTGGCGGCGATGGTGATGGGCTCGTTCATGACCGTGGGAGGAGCGTCTGCGGCGACCGTCCAGGAGGCGAGGGTGACGAGCGCGTCGTCCTCCGCGGTCTCGATGAGGGAGACGGTCGCGGGGACGTCGGAAGCCAGGGTTCCGACGGCGGTGTACGTGTTCCCGCGGTTGAGCTGGAGCTCCGTGCTCGACGCTCCCGAACCGGCGAAAGCCTCCGCAGTACCGGAGGTCGAGGCGACAAGATCGCCCGTCCAGGCGGCCGTCGTCGCGTCAAATCGCAGCTCGGATTCCCAGACGGGGTCGAACCCCTCTGTGACCGGCGCGGGGCACGCGGGAAGGTTGGCCCCGCTCTCGGGCGACTTCCGACCGTCGCAGCCTCCGAGGAGCACGACCAGTCCGACCACCGGAGTCAGTCGGACGGCCAGCTCACGCACCCGGCGCCCGGCGGAACCGGTCCGCCATCGGGCCATCCCCGACGACGCATTCCACGCCGCGTTCCATGGTCGCAAGCCGGCGAAGCACATGCCATACCTCCACCGCGTCCGCCCCCGCCCTCGACGCGATCGCCCCCGCGGTCTCCCCGTCGTCGCCCAGCAGCGCCACCAGCCCACCCGCCAGCTTCAACACCTCCGCGGCAGCGTGCTTCCCGGCTTCCACCCCCGGCTGGTGATACGCGTTGATACCAACGAACGACGCATAGTAACCCACGGCTCGCTCATAGAGCGCTACCAACGCGCCGATTCGCCGAGCATCCACGCACGGCAGCGACAGCGTGATGGACGCGTGGCCGGCCTCAGATAGCGCCCGCCGGGTCCCCATCCACAACCCCTGTAGAAAATCGCCTGAGAGTACGCCGGGTTCGACCTCCTCCTGCCCCGCGTAGCCGTCGTCCAGAACGCTCACGAACGTGACGAAGTGGTCATCCGGCCCATCCCGGAGCTGCTGGACGTACGCGTGCTGGTCCGTCGACCCCTTGTTGCCGAACACCGTGATCCCCTGGTTGACCTGCCGACCTTGAAGATCCAGCTTCTTCCCCAGGGACTCCATCACCAGTTGCTGGAGGTACTTGGAGAACAGCACCAGCCGGTCCCGGTACGGCAATACGACCATCGCCCGCCGGGCCTTTCCATCGGTCAACGCCAGCCAGGACAAAGCAAGGAGCCCGGCCGGATTGTTGGCGAGGTCCGCACACCGGGTGTGAACGTCCATCTCCGCGGCGCCTGCGAGCAACGCGTCCGCGTCGATCCCCTGCAAAAGCATCGGCAGGAGGCCTACTCCGCTGCAGATGCTCGTCCGCCCGCCGACCCAGTCCCACATCGGCACACGCGCGCGCCACCCCGCCGCCGCGTTCCAGAGCTTGCTGCCGTCCCCGCTGACGGCGATGGCCCGCGAGGGAAAATCCACCTCTGCACGGGCATAAGCAGCCTGCGTCTCGACGAGCGCGTTGCGGGTCTCGGCCGTCCCGCCGCTCTTGGAGATGCAAACCACGAGGGTCCGGTCGAGCTCCAGGGAGCCGAGCACACGCGCCATACCGTCGGGGTCGGTGTTGTCGAGAAAATGCACCCGCATCCGGTCATCCGGCTCGCCGAGCGCGTCCGCGATGAACTGGGGGCCCAGGGCCGACCCGCCGATCCCCAGCACCAGCAGATCCTGGAACCGCCGCTCGCTCTCAAAGTCCGCTGGGTCGACGCGCTCGACGTGCGCCTCGCGGGTGAGCCGATGACACAGAGCCAACGCATCGACGATCTCCGCCCGAAGTGCCGGAGGCGCCAGATCCGGCGCCCGAAGCCAGTAATGCCCGACCTGACGGCCCTCATCGGGGTTGGCGATGGCGCCGGCTTCGAGCGCGACCATCGCCTCGTGGGCCGCCGCGAAGCGCTGCGCACCCTCAAGCGGGCGGGCGACATGGGAGAGATCGAGGACGATGCCGAGGTCTACGGCGCGCCAGAGGACGGGAAGGCTGGACATGCGCCCAAGGTAGCCCGGCCCGCGGCCGATGGATACGGCGCCGCATGCGCTCCCCACGGTTCGTTTCGCTCCTGTTGCCCCTCGTCCTGCTCGTCGGCTGCCCGCACTCCCCGAAGGGCGCGACCACGCCGACCGACGTGCACGCTCTCAACCCCATCACCCTGCCAGACGGGCTGATCTACTACGTGATCCAGGCCGGCACCGGTGCACAGCCCAAGGCGGGCGACACCGTCAAGGTCCAGTACACCGGCTGGCTCACGGATGGCACCCGGTTCGATTCCAGCCTCGATCGCGGCGAACCCATCGCGTTCAAGGTCGGCGCGGGCGAGGTCATCAAGGGCTGGGACGAGGCGGTGTTGAACATGCGCGTGGGAGAAAAGCGGCAGCTTCGGATTCCCTCCTCGCTCGGCTACGGAGCCAACGGGGCCGGCGGTGTGATCCCTCCGAACGCCATCCTCGTGTTCGACGTGGAGCTGGTCGGCATCGGCGCCTGACGCAACGCCTCGCCGCGCACTTTAGATGATCCGGATGCGCACGAGGCCCTTGACGTTGGCGCACTTGCTGACGCCCGCGGGGACCAGCACGCGGAACGGCCCGCCCTGCGCGGCAGGCAGCGGCTCACCGGCCAGCGCGTAGACGAGCAGCGCATCGCCGATGAGGGCGGCGGGCACTGCATCGGCGACAAGTCCATCCCCTGCGCAGAGCACTACGCGCGCATCGTTCCGCGCCGACAGCAGGCCGAGGACGTCGGCGAGCAGCGCTGCCGTGCCCTGCCGCCCCGGGACCCGGGCGCTCACGTCGATGGCGCCGAGCCGCGCGAGCCCGTCCCGCGTGAGATCGGCCCCGTTGCCATCGGCATCCACGAGCGTCACCGTCGGCTCACCCGGCCCAACCTGGGCGGCCTCGGCCTGGTGGATCGCCGCCATGACCGCGTCCGCGACACCTTCCGCCCCGACCCGGACGATGAGGTCCGCCCGGTTGTCCCGCCGCCACGGCGTGCCCCGCATGTCGATCCTGCCACCGGCGACGTCCACGCACAGCCACCCCAGGTCTGTGCTGAACATCCCTTTGAACCTTTGGATTTCTGGCGCGGTCAGCGCGCGCCGTAACGCGTCCCACGAATAGCGGGCGCTCGCGGGGGCGACCAGTGAGCGGGCGACGAAGCCGGCGGTCGACGGGCCATGATCGTGGGTGTGGCCGTGGTCCAGGAGCGATGAATCGGGACTTGCACACTGCCAGTCGGGTAGATCGAGCGGCAACACACCGTGAGACGTCTCAACCACCCGCAGGAATGGCGGCCACTTTACACTGACCGCGCTGCGCACGGCCGCGAGGGCCTCGGGCGAGGCCAGGTCGATCCGGTTGACCACGAGCACATCGCCACCCTCCCACTGCTCGTGCATCAGCGGGTCGGCGAGGTCGAGGCGCTCGGGGTCGACGACGACCACCACCGGGCGCAGGTCCACACGGGAGGCGATGCCCCCGCGCCCGAGCATGTCCACGACGTCCCTTGGCCGACCCAGCCCCGAGGGCTCGATGTAGATGCGGTCAGGCTTTTCGACGTCCAGCAGCTCGTGGACGAGCCGGACGAGCCCCTCCGGCGCGGTGCAGCAGACACAGCCGCCGGCGATGTTCTCGACCCGCAGCCGGCCGACGGTCTCGCCGCCGATGCGGTTCGCGTCGATCGCCGCCTCGCCGAAATCGTTGACGATGACGGCGGCCCGCTCGGATCCGGCGCGAGACGCGACAAGCCGTGTCAGCGCGGTGGTCTTTCCAACACCGAGGAACCCGGCGACGATGTGGACGGGAATGCTCATCGGGCCGCCTTACTCCGTCCGCCAGCGCCGCGCGCTCAGCGAATCGCCGACCGCCGCATCGGCGCGACCCCGTCGGCCGTCACCTCCCAGCCAAACTCCATGGCCCCATGCGCGCTGGTGAATTGCAGTTCGACCGAACCTGTGGCCGGGCAGCCGGAAAAGTGCGCCACCCACTGCCGGTCCCAGGTCGAGAGGTTCGGGTACAAGCGATGGGTCAACGCCGTGATCTTCGTCTCGCCCACATCAATCAGCGTGCAGCGGCTCCCGTCCACCAGCATGCCGATCTGCCAGGCGGCGGGCGTCTTTTCGGTCGAGATGCCGAGATCATCGAGGTCGCTCGCGGCCGAGAACGCCACCGTCCACGGCCGGCCATCCGGCTGCGCGGGATCCGCATCCTCCATCCACGCCTTTCGCTCGGCATCAAGGGCCCTGGCCATCGGCGGGCCGATGAGCGTGGCCTTGGCCAGGAGGACCGTGGCCATGCCGTCGTGGAGGGCGCCCGACTGCGTCCATGCGTCGAACACGCTCGGATAATCCTTCGGCGCGGCCGTGGTTCCGTCGATCGCAGGTCCTACGCCCACACGCGTCGCACAGCCGGCAACCAGCAGTACCAGCAGGGCCCTCACGACTCCAGCTCCGCACGCCGCACCAGCGCCGCAAAGGGAAGCCCTGCCGCCCGGATCGCGTCCGCGCCGCCCTCCTCCCGGTCAACAATGGCGAGCGTCTGGACGACGTCGAGCCCCTCCGCCCGGCACCGCGCCACCGCCTGCAGCAGCGACCCGCCCGTCGTCACCGTGTCCTCGACCACGCACACCTTCGCGCCATCCGGCAGGCTCGCGCGCCCCTCGACGAACCGCGCCGTCCCATGCCCCTTCGCCTCTTTCCGAACGAGAAAGCCGTGAACCGGCCGCCCGCGCTGAAAGCTGACCGCCGCGATCGCGCCCGCGATGGGGTCCGCACCCACCACCAGCCCGCCCACGCCCGCGACCCCGGGCATCAGCAAGTCCAGCATCCCGTTCGCGACCAGCCACGCACCCTCGGCGTTCAACGTGGTCTGTTTCCCATCCACGTAGAAGTCGCTCTCGCGGCCCGAGGCCAGCGTGACCCGCATGCGCCGGTAGCTGAGCTGCCGCAGCAAGGTGACCAGGCGCGCATGGTCGGCTGCCACTGCCTACCCACCTGCTTCGAGGAAATCGGCGACATCCGCGATGGCCTGCTCCTTGCCGATCTCGTTGAAGATCTCGTGGAGCATCCCAGGGTATTCCTTCACATCCAGCCCCGGTGTACGGGCGACGAGGGCGCGGGAGACGGGCGGGTCCGTGATCGGGTCCGTGTCCGACAGGTGGAACCGCATCCGGCCGGCGAACGCCGAATAATCGGCGGCGACGACGCGGGCGATGGCATTGCGCATCTCCGTGTACCAGCGCGGCGTGATGGTGTTGTAGACCAGCGGATCCTTCGCGTAGGCCTGCCCGATGGCAGCGTCGCGCGAGAGCATCGACGGATCCAGCTCGTTCGTCAGCGACAGTGTCGGCCAGACGCGCGACAGCACATGTGCCGCCTTCTCCTTGACGAACGGCGCTTGCACGCGCACGCCGAGCAGCGGGTTCGACAGCGCGACCCGACGCGGCTTCAGGCCCAGCCTCAAGCTCTCCAGCGTGACGAGCCCGCCCATCGAGTGGGCGACGATGCAGTAGTCCGGCGAGATCGTCTTCACCGCCGCCGAGACGTCGTCGACGTATTCCTGCCAGCTCATCACGTGCCCGCGCTTGCCGCCCGAGTGCCCGTGCCCGCGCAGCTCCACCACACTGACGCGCCAATTCCGCGCCGCCAACGCCCGCGCGACGTGTGCGTACCGGCCAGCGTGCTCGGCCAGCCCGTGGATGACCAGGGCATCGCGCCCGTTCTCCGGCATCGCCGGGCCGAATCGGACGATCCGGAGGCGCGTGCCGTCCGCAGAGTCGGTGAAATATGGCTCACCGCCGCCGTTGTCGTCCGCGCTCATTGTTCGCTTCCTAGTTGGCGAAGTTGTCGTCGATAGCGGCGAGCAGCGCCCTGGCCTGGCGTTGCGCCGCTTCCATCTCAGGCTGCACATCGGGGATGGCCGAGGCATCCGCCGCGATCACCCAGTTCAATTCCTTGGTGAACGTCGCCTTGTCCTGCTTCTTGACCGCCCATTCCCCGGCGAGGAGGACGTGCGTGCCGAGGAACGTGGGGTAGGCCGCCAGCGCCTTGTCGAAGTAGTCCTTGGACTTGCTGAGATCCTGGCCGGCAAAGCTCGGAATGGCCGAGTAGTACGCGCCCCAGTAACGGTCCGGACCATCGTAGTAGTAGGCGGGGTCCAACTCGCCGACCTTCGTCATGTAGGCTTTCACCGTGGGTAAATGGCGCAGGGTGAGGGCGATTCCGCTGGCCTTGGCCCACTTGCCGAGCGCCGAGGAGGTCCAGTAGATGCACGGGACGTCGTCCTTGGTGAACACGCGCGCGGCGGTGTCGGGTGTCTCGTTGCCTTTGGAGAGCAACGCGGAGTAATCCGCGTTCGTTGCCAGACATTGATTGCCGTAGTCAATCGCCTTGGCCCAGACGACGAGCTTCTGGTCCTTGTCGGTGAGGTGGCCATCACCGAGGAAATAGTAGCCGCGAACGAGGTGATAGAGCGCATCCTTGTCACCGGGGCTGGCCGCGAGCACGCCCTCGTAGGCCGTCAACGCCTCGCGGAGCTTCGCCTCGTCCCCCCGCTGACCCCAGAGCGCCAGGGCCTGCGTACGGGCCGCAGCCGGGTCGGCCGGCGCAGCGACGGGCGCAACGGTCGTGGTGGGCGCCGCGGCCGGGGCCTTCTTGGCCTCCGCCGGGTGGGAGAGGGTGAGGGCCAGCAAGGGGATGAGGGCGACGGTCACGGGACCTCCTGCGATGGGCGGGGATCTACAGGGACAAGGCCCCGATGTCAACGTCGTCGCAACAAAAAACAGGTACAAGCCACGGTATCAAAATGATTTAGACTGTGTCTTGACGCGCTCCGACCCGCGGATACAAGTGGCGGGCGCCGGAATCCACCGTCGTTCCCCTCCCTGGATGCACCCCCGATGCCGAACCTGAACGGAACCAAGACCCACGCCAACCTCAAGGCCGCCTTCGCCGGCGAATCGCAGGCCAACCGCCGCTACACCTACTTCGCGAAGATCGCGGACGTCGAGGGGCATCCGGACATCGCCGGATTGTTCCGGGACACCGCCGAGGGTGAGACGGGCCATGCCCACGGGCACCTCGCGTTCCTGGCGCAGGTCGGAGACCCCGCCACGGGCCTGCCGATCGGCGAGACCGATGCGAACCTCCGCGCCGCCGTCGCCGGCGAGACCTACGAGTACACCGACATGTACCCGGGCATGGCCGCCACCGCGCGCGACGAGGGCTTTGCCGACATCGCCAACTGGTTTGAGACGCTCGCCAAGGCCGAGAAGTCCCACGCCGGCCGGTTCCAGAAGGGCCTCGACAGCCTCTAAGCGGTTGATTTCCCCGGCGGGCCCTTCGGGGTCCGCCCTTTGACCCACTCGGCGACGACACCGGGTTGGCGTGAGCTACATCCGCAGCCCCCGAGGTTCCATGTCCCTGCACGTCCCCGGCCCCCGCGACCCCGTCTACTGGAGCCGCGAAGCGCTCGTCGCCGAGGAGAAGCGGGTCTTCGAGATCTGCAACGGCTGCCGCCTCTGCTTCAACCTCTGCCCGAGCTTCCCCTCGCTCTTCTCGGCGATCGACGCCCTGGATACGAGCGAGCCCGTCGTCCCCTCGACCGTCCGGCACGAGGTCGACGCGGACGGAAACCACGCCTCCGCGACGTCCGGCGACCACGCCGCTGCGCCCCGGGCGGACATCCTCGGCCAGGCGGAGGCGCTTGAGCGATTGCCCTTGTCCGTCCATCAGAAGGTCGTGGACGAGTGCTACCAGTGCAAGCTCTGCGACCCCATCTGCCCCTACGTGCCGCCGCACGAGTTCGCTGTCGACTTTCCAAGGTTGATGCTCCGTCACAAGGCGATCGACGCCAAAGAGCACGGCGTGAAGCTCCAGGACCGGCTGCTCGGTGACCCCGACCTGGTCGGCGCGGTGGGGACGATGGTGCCGACGATCGCGAACTTCGCCAACTCGCTGAAGGTCAACCGCATCGTCATGGAGAAAGTGGCCGGCATCCACCGGGACCGTCAACTCCCCACGTTCGCAGCGGAGACCTTCCTGGAGTGGTTCCGCGCCCGTCATCCGGCGCCGGCGGACCCGAACACCGTGGAGGGCAGGAAGGTCGTGCTCTTCTACACCTGCTCGGTGCAGTGGAACGAGCCGCAGGTCGGGCGCGCGGCGGTGGAGGTGCTGGAGCACTCGGGCATCACGGTGTTCGTGGAGGAGTTCAAGTGCTGCGGAATGCCGGCGTTGGACGGTGGAGATGTCCCTCGCGCAACGTCGTGGGCAACGACGAACATCGAGCGCCTCAAACCCTACGTGGACGCCGGCTGCGAGATCGTTTCGCCCGGTCCAACCTGCTCCTACATGATGAAGCGGGAGTGGAAGGACTACGTGGGGAGTGACGACGCGGCGGCCGTGGCCGGACACGCCTGGGACCTGATGGAGTACCTGAACAAGGTGCGCAAGGAAGGCGGGTTGAAGGAGGACTATTCCGTGGCCGTGGGGTCGATCGGCTACCACGTCCCCTGTCATTTGAAGGTTCAGAAGATCGGCTTCAAAAGCCGTGACATGATGAAGTCGCTGCCAGACGCGAAGGTCACGCTGGTGGACAAGTGCTCCTGCATGGACGGGACCTGGGGCATGAAGACGGAGTGGTACGAGCTCTCCAAAAAGGGCGCTGCGCCGCTTCTGGAAGGGTTGACGAAGGAAAAGCCGCTGACGTTGTCCTCTGACTGCCTCATCGCCAAGCTTCAGATCGAGGAGGGCACGGGCCAGAAGGTCGTCCATCCGATCGAGGTCATGCACAAGGCCCTCGGGCTCGCGGAGAAGAAATGACGTTGCTCCGCGGCGATCTGCTCGACAACGCCGCGTTCATCGCCCGGCGCAAGCCGCTCGAGACCGAGGCCATCGCCAACGCCGCCGCCCGCCGCGTCCGACTCGGCGCACACCTGACGTTCCTCTTCGAGAATCGGGTGAGCGTCCGCTGGCAGGTCCAGGAGATGTGCCGCGTCGAGAACATCGTCGCCCCCGCGGCCGTCCAGCACGAATTGGACACGTACAACGCGCTGCTTCCGTCGCTCTCACCCGACGGATCCGCGGAGCTCTCGGCCACGCTGCTCATCGAGTACCGCGACGAAGCCGAGCGTGACCTCGCCCTGCGCGCGCTCGTCGGCCTGCAATCGCACGTGTTTCTGCGCGTCGCCGGCGTCGACCACCCTGCCCGCCTCGACGGCGAGCAGTACAACGCCGATCGCGTCAGCGCCGTGCAGTTCGTGCGTTTTCCGATCCGGGCCGAGGCCTGGCGCGCGTTCACCACCCTCGCAGGGCCAGTCGCGCTCGTGTGCACCCATCCTGCGCACGCGGCAGAAGTGGCCCTCGGTGCGGCCTTTCGTGGCGCGATCCTCGAAGACCTCGGGTAGCACTGCGGTCAACTCAACGCGGCTCGTTCGAACCGGCGCCGGCACGCTCCGGCACCTCAAAACGCTCGGATCCGCAGAGGGCGGTTCTGGATCATTTTGGGGTTCAGGCCGCCGGTGGAGTTCGCGCAAGGAGTTGGCCCGGCAATGATCCAGAAAGGCAGAGGGCGGTTCTGGATCATTGCGGGGCTGAGACGGGTGGCGTATGATCGCGACGGACACCTGGACGCGCGATGCTGGTCTTCGCCCTCGCCTGCACGGTTCCCTCGCCAAGCGCCTACGTCGCCAACACCTCGGCGCTCGTGGACTCCGGCGTCACCGTTGAGTACCTCCCGGACTCGTCCACCGATTCCACAGTCCCAACGCCGGACTCCGGCGACTCCGCACTCAGCGATTCGCCCGAGTCCGCGGACTCCGCCAGCGACTCCGTCCCCGATTCCCCGCCCGACACCGGCCCTTTTGACGCCGACGGCGACGTCTACTTTGCCGCCACCGACTGCAACGACGCCGACTCCTCAATTCACCCGGATGCCACCGAGATCCCCTACGACGGCATCGACCAGGACTGCGACGGCGCGGACCTCAACGACGTCGACGGTGACGGGCTCGTCTCTGTCGCCGCGGGCGGCACCGATTGCGACGACGATGCTGACGGCCACGACGCGATCGCGTGCGGCGGTGACGACTGCGACGACGCCCTCGCAACCGCCTACCCGGGTGCGGTCGAGGTCGCGCTGAGCGGCATCGACGAGGACTGCGACGGCTACGTGGACCTCGACGTCGGCTCGCTCGCCGACGTGTCCGTCGAGTGGGACGGCACGGGCGGCACCGACTCCGACCGCTACATGCTCGGCCGTTTCCCACCCGTCTCCCTCGGCGACATCGACGGTGACGGCTCGCCCGACCTCATGACCGCCGCCGGCGACGTGCTGGTGCTGATCCCCGGTGGCTCCGTCTGGAGCGGCGGGGCGACGAAGACGGTCCTCGACGACGCCATCGCCGACATCCCCTGGACCTTCCCGGACGCGGGCGACGAGGGCGGTTGGTACAGCGTTGCGGCCGCGGGTGACGTCGATGGCGACGGCGTACCCGATCTGGCGACGATGAGCGGCTCCGATGACTGGGACGTAGGCTGCACGTACTATGGCGCGATCCAGGCGGGCTCCGCGCTGGCGGTGGGCGGAGATGTCGCCGCATGGCCGGCGTATTTCTCGGTCGCGACGGGACCGCCGTTGAACGAGGACAGCTGCGTCGACGCGCCCTCGCCCGCGAGCGGGGACTTCGACGGAGATGGCGTGAGCGACTTCCTGTTCGGGACGTACAAATACCACTATCCGGCCGGCGAGGTCTGGGAGGTGTTCGGGAGCAACGCAGCGATCGGCGGCGATACGGTTGCGGCCGACGCGGACGCCGCGATCACGGAGAGCGTGAACGGTCGGGCCGGCGGTTACCTCCAGAACGTCGGTGACTTGAACGGGGACGGCGTCGACGATGTCGCGATCGGCGCGTACAAACTCACGATCGTGGATGGCGCGAAGCTCGGCGAGGGCGGGACCATCGACCTCGCGACGGACGCCCTGACCACCTTCTCGGACGTGTATGGCTTCTCCGACCACACCTCCGCCACCGCGCTCGGCGACATCGACGGCGACGGCAAGAACGATCTGGCAATCGGCGGGTCCACCACCGCGGACGGCCCCTCCTACCCCCTGCTCGTCTACCTCGACCCCGGCGTCGGCGGCACGCTCGCGTCCACGGACGCCGCGGCCGCGATCCTCGGGGGTCCGGACGAAGGCGTTCAGTCCGCCGCCAGCGGCAGCCTGCGGGGCGCAGGCGACGATCTGGCGATCGCCCATGCGATCTCCTCCAGCGACTGGTGGGAACAAGTGTCCCTCGTCCCCATCGAAGACATCCCGCTCACCGGCACCCTCGACCTCTCCGCGTCCGACGACTTCCTCCACGACGCGGCCGATTACTTCGGCTCCGACGGCCTCCTCCTCGTCGACCTCGACAACGATGGCGACGACGAGCTCGTCACCGCCGACTACGCCGAGGGCATGACCGACGACTACGACTACGAGCCGCCGGGCAAGATCCGCATCTTCGGGAACCCGCGCTAAAAATGTATGAAAACCGACGACGTCACTTTTCGCACATATCAAAAGTGACGTCGTCGGTTTTCGTATGTGGGGGTCGGAGGGCGAGCCCCGCGTGGCCAGCCATCACCCGCCCCTCCGGTCGGGTGATGGGTGTTTATTCTCGTCGCGCCTTGGCTTTCCAACAACCGCGCGGCTTCGTGCTTCGGTTGACGTGTCCACACCTGCGCGGATCTCAGCGAGCGCGACCGCTGCTGACCGCGTCGAAGGCACGCTTCGTGCGGGGGCACGAAGCCGCGCCTTCGACTTGGCCAGTCACTTCTTGGCCGGTACAGCCTTCGCAGGCTTTGCTCCAGCCTTCTTCGCCACGATCGCCTCCATCTGGTCCATGATGGCGTTCATCTCGGCGGCCACGGCGTCGTAGGGGGCGGGCGTGGCCATGTCGACGCCGGCGGTCTTGAGCAGGACGTAGGGGTCGTTGGAGCCGCCTGCGGAGAGCAACGTGATGTACTTGTCGAGCACGCCGGGCTTCTTCGCGAGGATGTCCGTGGAGAACTGCGACGCGGCCGCGATGGAGGTGGCGTACTGGTAGACGTAGAAGTCGTAGTAGAAGTGGGGGACGTACGCCCACTCTGCGCCGTCGCGGTCGGCGATGTGGGTGACGGCGTCCGCGCCACCGGTATCGCCGTAGTAGCGCTTGAGGATGCCGAGGTAGGTCTTGGACAATCCTTCGCCCGTGAGGGGCTCGCCGTGCTCGACCTGGTCGTGGATCGCCAGCTCGAACTCGGCGAACTGGGCCTGGCGGAAGTAGGTCTGGCGCAGGCCTTCCAACTGGGTGCCGAGGAAGTAGAGCTTCTCGTCGTCCGACTTGGAGTCCTTGAGCATCTGCTGCATGAGCAGCGCCTCGTTGCACGTCGAGGCGATCTCGGCGATGAACGTGGAGTAGTCCGCCTTCGCGTAGGGCTGGTTCTTCGCGGAGAGCACGCTGTGCATCGCGTGACCCCACTCGTGCGCGAGCGTGGTCACGCTCTCGTAGTCGCCGTTGAAATTCAGCAAAAGGAAGGGGTGAACGGCATAAGCGGCGCCGTCCATGTACGCGCCCTCCTGCTTGCCCGCGTGCGGGTACGCATCCATCCAGCGCCCGCCGAAGCCGGCCTGGAGCTGCGACGTGTAGGTCGGTCCGAGGGGCTTGGTCGCGGCGATGGTGAGCGCCTCCGCCTCGTCGATGGTCCAGTGCTTGTCCAGGTTCACGAGCGGGGGGTACATGTCGCTGTACTGCAGGTCGGTGATCCCGAGGATCTTCGCCCGCAGCTTGAGGTAACGATGCAGCGTCGGCAGGTTCTTGTTCGTCGTGGCGACGAGCGTGTTGTAGACCGCGACGGGGACGTGGTCCTGGTCGACCGCCGCTGCGACGGAAGAGTCGTAGTGGTGCGCCTTTGCGACGAGCCAGTGCCCTTCGACGGCAGCACCCAGCGTCGCGCCGAGCGTGCCCTGGTAGGCCTTCATCGTCCCATAGAACGCGTCGAACACGGTCTTGCGGTCGTCGCGGTCAGGGACCTGCCGGTAGAGCGTCCAGGCGGAGGGGTCGAGGTGGATCTTCGTGCCGTCCTTGAGCGTGACGTCCGGCCAGGGGATCTCGGCGTTGATGAGGATGCCGTGGATGTGGTCGGGCTCGCCGAGGATCGTGCCGGCGCCGGCGAGGAGGCCTTCGCTGTTCGCGTCGAGCGTGTGGGGCGCGTCGACGACGATGGAGCGAAGGAAGTAGTCGTACGGCGCAAGGCCGGGATCGGCCTTGATCGCGGCTTCTACGGCCGGGCCGCCCATCGCGAGGATCTCGGGGGCGAAGAATGCGCTGGTCTCGCCAAAATGCGTGGCGAGGAGGCCGGCCTGCTGCGAGCGCTGCTGCAACGTCGCGTCGCGGGTGTCGGCGTTGGAGAGGTTGCTTGCGTACGTGTAGATCCGCGCTACCGTCTCCTGCAGCGTGAAGCGTTTGTCCAGGCAGGCCTTGAGCTGGTCCTTGAGGTGGCCCTGGCAGGCGGTCAGCGCGTCCGCGTCCGTGTTCGCCTGCTTCAAGGCGGCCGTCCAGGCGTCCACGGAGGGGTAGACGGCAGAGAGGTCCCAGGTGTCCTGAACGCGGGGGGTCGGCGCGGGCGTGTCACCCGCGAGGGCGGTGCCGGCGACGAGGGCGAGGACGACAGACGGGGCGACGAAGGCGGGAAAACGACGGTTCATGGGGAGCAGCTCGCGGCAAGGGGTTTGGGCGCGCGAGGGCTAACGCGCGCGGGCGGTCAATGCCCGATGCGCGCCGTGCTCAAAAACGCCCTCTGCGATTCTGGATCATTGCGAGGCCTGGTCGCGCGCCGGCCAGAGCCACCAGCCCCGAAACTACCGTCGGCGGTGCAGGAGAAACGCCGCCGTTCCGAGCGCAATCCCGGCCAGTCCCGGCAGGCCGGCGGGTCCGGGCGCGGTTGCACAGCCGTAGGTCGGCGTCAGCGTATTGCAAAAGGAGACGCCGGTGTTCGGGTCCATGCCCTGGGCGAGCGCGTCGGTGTCGATGATGCCGTCGCCATCGCTGTCGACGCCGTCGGTCGTCATCTGGTCGAGGGCGGCGTGGAGCAGGTCGAAGTTGGAGAGACCGGTCAGCCCGCGCGCCTTCATCGCCAGCGCGAAGGGCTGGTTGGCGGTGCCCTGCCCCCCGGAGTTGGTCTCATGACAGATCGTGCACTGCGGCGTGCAGGCGAGGCCAAGATATGAGGCGACCTCGGCCGGATAGGCGTAGGACGCGAACGCCGGGGCGCTTAAGAGCAGGAGGGTGAGCATCGGGGTCTACGTCCCTGTGAAAGGGGTTTCAGAGGTAGAAGTGCGCTTGCAGGAGGCCCATGCCCTGGGGCGTTCCGCCGGCGGCGCAGGTGAGCATGCCGTCAAAGGCGTCGACGCGGATGTCGAGGCGGGGGACGAGGAACCACTCGACCGCCCCGCCGCCCGTCCAGGCCGGAGCCGCGGAAGACGATAGGTCCGGATTGCAATACTGCCCAATCCCCATCACGTGCAGCCCCTGGGCAGGCTCCCAGTCGACCATCGCGCTGCTGGCGATGCCAGTGGTGCTGGCGGTCGGGCTCTTGTCAAGCATCAAATCGGCTTCTGCGAGGATCGCCACGGACTTGACCGGGGAGGCGCGGGTGTAGACCCCGTGCACCTGCCGGGTGAGCGGCGCGAGCGTGATGATGTCCTCCTGCGCCTCCGTGACGAGGCTCGAGATACCAAGCTCAAAGGTCTTCTTGATGGCGTAGGAGCCGTACAGGCTGTACCCGCGCTCCCGGAAGACGTCGGGGCTGACCGAGAAGTTCCCCGCGATGCCCATCACCTCCGCCCGGAACTTCTTGGACGTGTAGGACGCCGCGACCCCGGTCTGCTGCTGATCGTTGCCGTCCGTGCGCGTTGCGTTGCGGACGTAGAGCTCATGATCCTCGGACCGGATGCCGAACGGGAGCTGGATGCGCCCCGCACGGATCAACAGCCCCTTCATCGGCGTGACGCCCACCCAGTAGTCCCTTGAAACGAGATTCCACCCGTTCGGCGCGGTGTTCTGCGTGAGCCAGGCCGCCTCTCCGCCCTCGCTGACCGGCCCGATGGAGCCGGCTGCGGTGAAAATGCCGGCCTGCACGGCGCCGCTCACGTCCGCTTGCATCAGGATCGTCCGGACGTTTCCCGGCTCGGGGATCACGAGCCCGCGCAGATCCGCCTGCAACGACAGCGGTTTCGGCAGGGTCACGGCGCCGAACGCGAAGTCCTTGATCTTTCCGGGTGTTTGGTCTGCCGCCGTCTTCTCGTAATGCGTGCGGACGAGGATCTCGCCTTGCGCCCGACCATATTCGGTGAGCGTGCCGCCGCCCGAGGGGTCGATGTGGCACTGCGCGCAGTTGGTGTACCCGTGCTTGATCATCCAAGGGTACGCGAGGGCTTGCCGCGGTGCGAGCGCGGCAAGGACGACAAGGAGGGCAAGGAGCGCCCGCCACATCCGAAGGTAGAATTCAGGCATCGACGAGATCCACGGTCACTTCGGCATGCATTTTGGGGTCCACGGTCACCCCGAGGTAGCTCGGAATCGCGATCCCGTGTTGGGAGACGTCGAAATTGAACTTCGCGATCACCCGGTAGCCGGTCTTCGAGCGGGCCACGTTGTAGTCGACGCTCACGGGGGCGTCGACACCGTGCGCGTTGAAGGTGGCGTGGACGGTGCCCTTGGCGGCCTGACCCAACGTCGTGGGCCAGGGGATGTCCGCCTTGTTGAGGGTCAACGTCAGGTTCGGGAATTGCTCGACCTGGCAGAACTCGTGGCACATGTGGTCGTCCCGCAGGTCGATGCCGGTCTTCACGGAGGTGACGGGCACGGTGAAGACCAGCTTCGTTCCGTCATCGGACGCGGTGACGGTGTTGGTATCGCCCTCGATGTCCAGCGCGCCAGGCGTGCCCTCGGCGAAGAACGCGACCTTTGGCTTGCCGCCAACGCTGATGGCGGCGTAGGCGGAGGTCGCGGCGGCGGAGCAGAGGAGCGCGGCGAGGACGAGCCCGACGGCGCGCCCCCGGCGGGGGACCGACAGCGAACCTGCGGAGCGTGGCGAGCGAGAGGAGGGTGGAAACGGGGTCATGGTGCGATCCTTCGGCTGGAGGGGACGCCGAGAACATAGGCTGCGGAGCGCGTGTCGTCATGATCGGGCAGGCCCTCTCATGGAATCCTCACCGCCTTTGACAAGCCGGCGCGGCGCGCGCGCATAGATGGTCTGCATGAACCCCGCACACCTCCACCTCCTCGTGAACCACTTCCCCATCATCGGCACCTACCTGGCGCTGCCGCTCCTGGTGCTGGCGCTCGTGCGGCGTGCCGACCGGGGCGCCCTCTACGCGCTCGTGCTGGTGCTGGTGATCTCCGGCGCCGGGGCAGTGGCCGCCAACCTCTCGGGCGACCCGGCGGAGGCGCGGGTGGAAGACCTCCCAAGCGTGTCGAAGCACTGGATCGACGTCCATTCGGATCGGGCGGACGACGCGACGATCATCGCCGTGGTCACCGCGGTGGGCGCGCTGGGGCTGCTTGGATGGACGATCCGCCGCGGCAGCACGCCGATTGTCGGCCTCGGCGTGCTCGGATTCCTGACCACGCTGAGCGCGGGCGCGATGGCGTGGACGGGGGTTGCGGGCGGGCAGATCCACCACGGTGAGCTGCGCGAGGCCGGGGACAACACCAGCAACGCCTCTGAGCACGGCGGCAAGGGGCGACGCGGCCCCCATGCTGGCGCAGGCGAGCGGGGTGGGGCGGGCGAAGCGGGCGAGGGCGGTGAGGGTCGAGGGCGCCCGGGGGGGCGACGGCCGCGGGGGCCACGTCCGGGAGCCGGTGCTGACGGCGCCGATGGGACCGAGGCGACCCCGGGTGAGGCGCCCGCAGACCCCGCCGCTGCCGGCCAGTAGGGGGACCGTCGATGCGGATGCTGGTTGTTGAAGACGAGCCGAAGATCGCGGGTTTTCTCTCGCGAGGACTGATCGAGGAGGGCCATCAGGTGACCGTGGCGGGGACGCTCGCGGCGGCCCGGTCGGCGCTCGCGACGGCTGGACACGACCTCCTCATCATCGACCGCATGCTGCCCGACGGCGACGGCCTCGCGCTGATCCGGGAGCTTCGCGAAGCGGGAAACGGGCTGCCAGCGCTGTGTGTGACGGCGAAGGATCGCGTCGAGGACCGCGTTCAAGGCCTCTGGGACGGGGCGGACGACTACCTCGTGAAGCCATTCGCCTTTGAGGAGCTCCTCGCACGCATCGCGGCCATCGCCCGTCGCCGGCCCCAGGCCAGCCGGATCCTGCGCGTCGCAGACCTGACCCTGGACGCCGAGCTCCGCACGGCAAAGCGGGGCGAACGCGAGGTGCCCCTCACCCCGCAGGAGTTCGCGCTCCTGTGGTTCCTGGCGGAGCACCCCGGACGCGTCCACACGCGCGCCGAGCTGCTCGCGCACGTCTGGAACGTCCACCACGATCCGGGGACCAACGTCGTCGACGTCTACATGGGCTACCTCCGGCGGAAGATCGACCGGGATGCGGCACATCCGCTGGTCCACACGGTCCGCGGGGTCGGCTATCTCCTCCGCGCCTGAGCCTGGCCCGAAGCGCTCCGGCGCGGTCGCCCGCGTCGGCCCCCGCGCGTGGTCCCTCGTCACCCAGGTCCTTCGCACGAGCTTTCTCGTGCTGGTGTTGGTCCTCGCCGTCGTCGGGCTGGCGACGGGAGCGCTGCTCTACCTGCAGGAGCGCCGGGATGTGGACGCCGAGCTGCTCGCCGCGGCCCGGGCTGCGGGCGACGGGGACATCCAGCCGGGGCACTGGGGCACGGAGCACGCGGACTCGGCCGTCGACGTGCGAATGCTGGCGCCGGACGACCCGCTGCTGCCCGCGGGCTGGGCCGAGCACGCGGAGGACCTGGAGACACCAGCGTGGCGGGATGACGGCGATCGTCGCGTTCTTTTCCTGCCCGTGGAGCGGGGTGCGGAGGGGTCGGAGGACCACGAGATGATCGTGGCGTCGACGCCGCGGGTGACCTGGATGCACAGCGCGGGCCGGTTTGCGCTGGCGTATGCGCTGGTCGCGGCGTTGGCGGCGCTGATCGGGGGGCTCGTACAGGAGCACCTCCTGCTTCTCGCTGTCGCGCCGTTGTTCGCCGCTCGGGCAGCGGTCGGGCGCGTCATGGGTGCGGGCGCCGGGGCGCGCCTTGACGAGCGCGGACCGGTGGAGGTCGCCGAGCTGCTCCACGCCGTCAACGGGCTGCTCACCCGATTGGACCAGGCTTTTGCCGCGCAGGCGCGGTTCACCTCCGAGGCGGCGCACGAGCTCCGCTCGCCGATCACGGTGATGCTGGGGGAGCTGGACGTTGCCCTTCGGCGCCCCCGCGACGCCGCGGAGTACGAGGCCGTCCTGCGGTCCACGCGGGAGGAAGTCGCGCGCCTCGCCGCCCTCGTCGAGGGGCTCCTCCTGCTCACCCGCGTCGACACCGGGCAGGCGGAACAAGCACGCGAACCGGTTCTCGCGGCAGCGCTCATGAGCGAGGCCGCAAGGGGGGGAGACGTCGGGCGTGCCGGCGGGGTGCTGACGGTGGACACCGGCGCCGTCCAAAATGTGCTGGTTCGGGTGCATCCGGCGCTGGTCGTCGCCGCGCTCGCGAACCTGCTCCGGAACGCGGCCGTCCACGCCGCCGGCTCCCCGGTCCGCTTCCACGCCGCCCCCGTGGACGGCTTCGTGCGCTTCGAGGTGGATGATGCCGGGCCCGGCGTGCCGGTGGAGGACCGCGGCCGGGTGTTCGACCGGCTCACGCGCGGGCGGGGAAGCGCGACGACGGGCCTCGGGCTCGGCCTGTCGCTCGCCCGCGAGGTGGCGTGTCGCCACGGTGGGGACTGCTTTCTTGCAGAGGCGCCGGGAGGGGGTTGTCGGGCGGTGCTGGACCTGCCGGTCGCCTGACCCACCGTGGTAGGCTCGCCGCATGCCGCAGGTTCCCGCTGGTCCCCCGTCGACAACTCCCCCGACCCCCGAGGCCGTGTCGGCCCCCCTCGCCCCGCCGGCCCCGCCCGCCGTCGCACCTGCGCACGGCCATGGACCTCCCCAGGCCCTCGGCCCCCTCGCACTCGGCGCCCTCGGCGTGGTCTTCGGGGACATCGGCACCAGCCCGCTCTACTCGCTGCAGGAGTGCGTGAGCGGCGCGCACGGCGCGGGTGTCGACCAGGCCGGCGTGTACGGGGTGCTCTCGCTGATCGTCTGGTCCCTGATGCTCGTGGTGACGACGAAGTACCTCGCGTTCTTGATGCAGGCGGACAACCGGGGCGAGGGTGGGATCATGGCGCTGCTGGCGTTGCTCCCTGAGAAAATGCGCAAGGGCAGCCCCGGGCAGGTGACGGCGATGGGCCTGCTCGTCATCATCGGCGCGTCGCTGCTGTACGGCGACGGCGTCATCACGCCGGCCATCTCGGTGTTGAGCGCGGTCGAAGGGCTGGGCGAGATCACCTCCGCGCTGACAGCGTGGGTGGTGCCGATCACCTGCCTCATCCTCCTCGGCCTGTTCTCGGTGCAGTCCAAAGGGACCGGCCCGCTCGCCACGGCTTTTGGCCCGATCATGCTGGTCTGGTTCAGCACCATCGGCGCGCTGGGGCTGTGGCAGGTGGTGCACCAGCCGGGCGTGCTGGCGGCGCTCTCGCCTGGATTCGCGGTCGCTTTCTTCCAGGACCACGGCTGGTCGGGGATTCGCGTGCTCGGCGCCGTGGTCCTGACGGTGACGGGCGGCGAGGCGCTCTACGCGGACATGGGGCATTTCGGCCGCAAGCCCATCCAGGCGGCGTGGCTGGTGGTCGCGCTCCCGGCGCTCGTCCTGTGCTACTTCGGACAAGGGGCCTTGATCCTTGCCCATCCCGAGCTGGCGATGCGGCCGTTCTTCTCGTTGGTGCCCGCGGGCTGGCCGACGGTCGCGCTGGTGCTCCTGGCTACGGCCGCGACGGTCATCGCGTCACAATCCCTGATCTCGGGCGTGTTTTCACTCACCCGACAGGCCGTGCAGCTCGGGTACTTTCCGCGCGTGGCCGTGCACCACACCTCCCACGACGCGGAGGGCCAGATCTACCTGCCGGTCATGAACTGGGGCCTGGCCGTCGGGTGCGTCGGGCTGGTGCTCTGGGCCGGCCACTCCGAGAAGTTGGCGGCGGCTTTTGGCCTCGCCGTGAGCGGAACGATGGCGATCACGTCGGTCGTGTACTACGCGGTCGTCCGCGAGACCTGGGGCTGGTCTCGGCTCCGAGCCCTGCCGTTGCTCATCGGCTTTCTGTCGTTTGACATCCCCTTTCTCGTCGCCAACTGCTTCAAGTTCTTCGACGGCGGCTACGTCCCCTTCGCCATTGGCTTCGCGTTCGCGATCGTGATGGTGATCTGGCTTCGGGGCCGCGGCCTCCTCGCGCAGTTCCTCTCGGCACAATCGCTCGATCTCGACGGGTTCGTGCGTGACGCGCCGGGCTTTTTGCGCGCGCGCGCCCCCGGCGTCGCCGTCTGCATGGCCTCGCAGGTCAACCGCGTCCCGCCGGTGCTGGCGCGCATGGTGCGACGGTTCGGCGTCACCTACGAGACCGTCCTGGTGCTGAACGTCGAGATCCTGCCGCGGCCGACGGTACCGGACGAGGAGCGCGCGGACATCGAAGCGCTCGGCAACGGATTCTTCCGGGTCGCGCTGCGTTTTGGCTACATGCAGACCCCGGACGTTCCCGCCGGCCTGCTCCTCGCCCTCGCGAACGCCGGGCTGCCAGGCGGGCCGACGGACGTGGTGTACTTCCTCGGCCGCGAGCGCTTCGACGCGACCGCGAAGGGCGAGATGGGCCCGATCTCCGAGACGATCTTCGCTTTCCTCGCCAACAACGCCGGGGACGCGACGGCCCACTTCGGCCTGCCGTCCGGGCAGGTCGTCGAGCTTGGCGACCGCATCGACCTCTGAAGGCGGCTCAGATCACGAAATAAAGCCCTGTCGCCCGTCCCTCCACGCTCCGCCGCGGGCACGCCGGGCAGGGCTCGGTCACCAGCTCGTAGGCGTGCCGGATCGCTCGCAGCGTGCTCGTCTGGCGGACGGCCTCCTCCTGGAAGATCCCAGCCTCGGAGAGCTTTTTCGCCACGCCGGAGCGCTCGAAGCTCGCGTGCATGTCCGCACGAACCCCGCACGCGATCACGCTCACCCCGCGCGCCTGCAGCCGGGCGATGAGGCCCTCCAGCAGCGCGATGCCGACGGCATCGGGGTTTCGCGCGCGCTTCAGCCGCAGGACGACCACTTGCGTCTCGGGCGTGACGCGCGCCGCGACGGCATCGCAATGGGCCTCCAGGGACTGCGCCGAGCCGAAGTACATCTCGCCTTCAAGCCCGAAGATCAGGATGCGCCCGCAGACGTGGTCCTCGGGCACGCGCTCGTGGATGCCGCCGTCTGCCGCCACGACGAACTCGGTCAGCAGCATGTTTCCGGTGCGCGGGACGGCCAGCATGAACGACATCACGACGCCGATGAGCACGCAGAACTCGATGGAGATCGCGAAGGCCGCGACGGCCGTGGCGACGACGATCCACGCGTCGAAGCTGGACGCGCGCAGGTGGTAGCGCAGCTCGTCCAGGTTCACCATGCGCGCCGCCGTCAGCATCAAGAGGCCCGCGAGCACGGAGCGCGGGATGTACTGGGCGAACGGCGCGAATGCCAGCATGATCAGGGCCACGGCGACGGCCGAGAGGATCGACGACCATTGCGTGCGTCCGCCCGCCTGCTGGTTGATCGCCGACCGCGTGAGCGACCCTGAGCCGGGCATGCAGCCGAACAGCCCGCCGACGAGGTTGGCGATGCCCTCCGAAAAACACTGTTGGTTCGGGTCGAAGCGCTCCGGCACTGCACCGGGCGGCAGTGTGAGCCGATTCTGGGACAGCAGCGACTTGGACATGGAGATGGCCTCGAGCAGGCCGAGCAGCGAGATCGCCAGGGCACTTGGCGCAAAGTCGCGTATCAACGTCGGGTCGAGCGTAAACAGGTGCGGACGCGGCAGCGCAGCGGGGATGGGCCCGACGAGCTTCACGCCCATGCCGCCGAGGTCCAAGCGCTGCGAGAGCCACGCCATCCCCACGATGACCACGAGAAATTCTGGGAAAAGCGGTGCGTGCAGCTTTGCTTTCACCCAGCGGAGGAGCAGCACGACGACCATCGCCGCCGCGCCCACCACCAGCGTTGGACCGTGGACGGCGCCCCCCTGGGTGACGGAATTCCAGACGCGCAGCAGGAACTGGTCGTGCACATCGCCGACGGACTTCTGCCCGAGCAGGTTCTTCAATTGGTCGAGCACCAGGAGGAGGCTCGCGCCGGCCGTGAAGCCCACGATGACCGAGTGGGAGATGTAGCGGGTAAGGTCTCCAAGCCGGGCGAAGCTGATGGCCAGCTGGATGACCCCGACGAGCGCGGCCATCAACGCCGCGGCCTGCACCTTCTGGTCCACCGTCGCCAGCCCGCCGATGGCAGAGAGCAGCGCGATGGACACTGCGTTTGTCGGCCCGTGGACGAGCTGTCGGCTCGAGCAGAACAGCGCGGCGACGAGCGTGACGACCACGGCGCTGTACAGCCCGATCTCGGGCGGCAAACCAGCGATCATCGCGTAGGCCATGGCCTGGGGCACCGCGACGGCGGCGACGGACAGGCCGCCGATCAGGTCGCCGCGCGCGTCTGCGAGCGAGTAGTGGCGGAGCGAGTCGAGCGCGGGGACGCGACGGTAGAGGGCGGCGGCTTCGGACATCGCTGTCGGTTCAGCAAGGCCTGTGCCGCGGGATTGTGGGCGTTGGGGCGTCAGGACGTCACGGATAATCCGTTGTTCGATGAGAATCACGGAATTTCCAACCCGCTTCGGCGTCGAGCCGGCCCGGCGATCCAGCCCCCGCCCGCGCCCGCAGATGTAGCAAAACCGACGACGTCACTTTTCGTACATACGAAAAGTGACGTCGTCAGTTTTGGTAGGTGGGGTCGGCGCGGATGATCCAGGGGTCGGCGCGGAGGTCGGCGGGCCCGCACCGCAGCGGCCTCCGTCACCCGACTTCGAAAAGGTGTAGAGTCCCGGCACTGGAGAGCTTGAGCATGTCCCACTTCGACACCGGCAACACCGGCTTCTTGATGATCTGCGCCGCGCTGGTGCTGCTGATGACACCCGGTCTCGCGTTCTTCTATGGTGGGCTCGTCGGCGGGCGCAGCACGCTCACGATCATGATGCAGAGCTTCGTCTCGATGTCGTGGACGAGCCTGATCTGGCTGGCGGTCGGCTACTCGCTCTGCTTCTCTGGCAGCATGGGAGACGGCGACTTCGGCGGCGTCCTCGGCAACCTCGACCACGCCTTTTTGCGCGGCATCACGCTGGACACGCCCTCGCCGAACCCGACCGTGCCGGCCTTCGTGTTCATCGCCTACCAGATGATGTTCGCGATCATCACCCCCGCGCTGATCACCGGCGCGTTCGCCAACCGGGTGACCTTCAAGGCCTGGCTCCTGTTCCTGACGGCGTGGCTGTTCGTCGTCTATTTCTCGTTCGTCCACATGATCTGGGGCGGCGGCTGTCTCGCAAAGTGGGGCGTGCTCGACTTCGCCGGCGGCATCGTCGTCCACAATACGGCGGGCATCGCCGCGTTGGCGTCGGTCTTCTACGTCGGCAGGCGCAGGTCCACCGAGGCCGCGCCCCACAGCGGCCCGCTCATCGCCATCGGCACCGGCCTGCTCTGGTTCGGCTGGTACGGATTCAACGCCGGCAGTGAGGGCGCGGTCGACGGCACGACCGCCGTTGCCTTCCTGAACACGCACATGGCCGCCGCCTCCGCAGGCCTGGTCTGGCTGGGCATGGACTGGATGACGCACGGAAAACCCAAGTTCATCGGCCTGTTGACGGGCATGGTCGCTGGCCTCGCCACCGTGACCCCCGCATCCGGGTTCGTCTCCCCCGTCAGCGCGACGCTGATCGGCGCCGCCGCCGGCCTCGTGTGCTACGGCGCTTGCCAGGTTCGCGGGAAGCAGGGCTGGGACGACGCGCTCGACGTCTGGGGCGTCCACGGCGTTGGCGGGATGCTCGGCATCGTGCTCCTCGGCGTGTTCGGGGACACGGCCTACAACGCCGCGGGCTCCAACGGGCTCCTGCTCGGAAACGCGGGGTTCTTCGGGAAGGAATGCGCGGCCGTCGGCCTCGCGTCGGTCTGGGCGTTCACCACGACCTACGGCATGCTCTGGCTCATCGACCGCGTCACCCCCGTCAAAACCGACGAGCACGAGGGCCTCGACGACCACCTGCACGGTGAAGCCGCGTATATGTAGGCGCGACGGTCAAGGAGTCAGGTCGAACCTTACGAATCAGCCGTCGATAGCCGCGAGCCTGACCCGCTCGTCGTAGAGCGCGCCGCCCTCGCCCATGTCCGTCACCCTCGCTCGAACCAGCGCGTTCGCCGCCCGGCCAGCCGCAAGATGCCCGCCTTTGGGCAGGATGATCACGTCGCGGCGCTGACGAGGGTCGTGGCGGACCCGCACCGTCAGCCGTCCGAGCGCGGACTCGAGCGTTGCCAGCTCGCCGTCAGCCACGGGAGAGGAGTCCGGGTGGACGGTCGCGACCGCAGGACCTTCGGGCGGGCGCGCCCATTGCGATGACTGGGATTTGTCGGTCGAAAGCGAGAAAAGCCATAGCGGGTAACCGTCGACGTCGGGGGACGGTGACACCGCTTCGGTCATCAGGTTGACGCGCCCGGTGGGCGTGGGAAACTGGCGATCGGCGTAGAGAACTGCGGGCGCGAGCGGGTTCCGGACACCGCCGGCCTCGATGCGGTCGAGGTCGACGCCGTGATCCGCGAGGCCCGGCGCGAGCATCCGGCGCTTCCACTCCCGCGCGTCCGCCTCAAAGCCGGGGATCCCAAGCTCCGTCGCCAGCATCTGCGTGATCTCAAGGTCCGAGCGCACGCCCTCCGGCCGCGGGACCACGGGCTGGACGGCGCCGATCCAGTGGTTGCCGTAGCCGCCGACGAGGTCGTCCTCCTCCAGGATCGTCGTCGTTGGAAGCACGATGTCGGCGAGCAGCGCGGTGTCGGTCAGGAACAGGTCGACGACGACCACGAATTCGCGCGTCCGGATCGCCTCGGCGACCCGCTCGCTGTCCGGCAGCATCACCACCGGATTCCCGGCCGTGACCCATAGCATTCGCACGGGCGGGTCGGCCGCGAGGAGGTCCTCGCCGAAGGTGATCTCGCTGATGGTCCGCGACCCGCGGTCTTGCCCGTCGCCGACCCGCCCACCCGCGTCGGCGCAGTCGACCTGCAACTTCGGCGCCTGGAACGCCCGACGTCGCTTGTAGTAGAACGAGACTCCCCCGCCCGCGATGCCGAGATTCCCGGAGATCGCGCACAAGGCGTCGAGCGCTCGGACGATGGCACCGCCGTTCGACCGTCGCCCCATCCCCCAACCAACGAGGATCGCGGTGGGTTTTGCCGCGAGGCAGTCGGCGAGATCCTCCGCCGCGGTGACCGGCAGGTCGGCGGCCTCGCACCAGTCCGCGACCGTTCGGGAACGAGCGAGGGCGCCAAAACCATCGAGGTTGTCGCAGTAGTCGGCGGCGCTGGCGTCGACGCGGCCAGAGTCGAGGAGCAGGCGGGCGACGGCCATGGCGAGGGCGAAGTCGCCGGCGGGGCGAGGCTGGTAGACGCGGTCGGCGAGGCGGTTGCCGGCGTGCCAGACCGGATCGACGGAGATGACCGTTGCGCCGCGGGCTTTGGCGTCCTTGAGGATGGGGACGAGGTGGGGGCTGGAGACGACGGGGTTCTTGCCCCAGAGCAGGATGTTCCGGCTGTTCAACAGGTCGAAGACGTCGTTGGAGTCCTCTTCGCCAAAGTCGGCGAGCTGGGCGGCGTCCCCCGCGCCGGAGCAGATGTCGCCGGACTTGGTGGTGACGGGGCCGAACGCGGAGAAGAGCAGGTCCGTGACTGACTTCAGCATGCCGAGGGAGCCGCCCGAGCGGTAGTGGAAGATGGCCTCGGCGCCGGACTCAGCGCGGATGGACGTCATCTTCTGGGCGATGAGCGCGATGGCTTCGGGCCAGGAGGCGGGAACTAGCACGCCATCGCGACGGATGAGGGGCGTCAGGACGCGGTCGGGGCTGTACTGGGTGCGGAGGTATTCGCCGGTTCGATGGCAGAGAAAGCCGCGGGTGACGGGGTGGTCGGGGTCGCCGCGCAGGCGGGTGACGCGGCCGTCGACGACCGTGGCGATCATGCCGCATGCATCGGGACAATCGCGGTTGCAGGTGGTGTGGAGCTCAGACACGGAGTCTCCTTGCGCGGGTCGATGGCGCACGGGTCGGCTTGGCGCGCGCGCCCTCCCATGCCGTGCGCAGGAGCGCGCGGAGCTGCTCGGGGTCGACGTTTGCGAGGCGAACGCCCGTCGCCCCGCCGTTCGTGGTCCAGGCGCCGTAGCCGAAGAAGGTCTCGGGGTCGGACGTCAACAATTCCCCAACCTGCGCCGGATCGACGAGCTTGACCATCGCCTCGGCGCCGTCTGCCGTCATGGTCGCGAAGATCCGGCCGCCAACGCGGAAGGAGGCGCGGTTGAAGTGGGGGGACTCGGCAGCGCCGTCGAAGGCGAGCGCGAGGGCGCGAAGCTCGGAGGAGGTGACCATGCGACGCGACGTAACTTCCAACGAAACGCCGCGAACCGCCCCCGACATATCAAAAGTGACGTCGTCGCTTTTCGTA
>CAIMSU010000074.1 GCA_903844155.1 uncultured Pseudomonadota bacterium
GATGTGCCAGAAATGCTCTCTGCAATTGTGGTAGACCTTGGACGTGCGCCGATCGCGCGGTCGCGGTCAGGGCGCGAGGAGCGGCCGAAGCTGCTCAGCGACGAACTGGCCAAGAAGATCCTGACCTGCGGGCGAGGGGTGAACGTCGTCGAGCATGAGCAATGCGCGGGGTTGGGAAGTCAGCACGGGCATCGGGTCGATGACGTGGACCCCCGGAATCGTCTGGAGCATCATCGCGAATTTCCCGAGCGGCTCCGTCCGGCCGATCACGTACTCGGCCATCGCCACGGTGACCGTACAGCGGCTGGCGATGGCGGCCACGTTCTCGCGGGATTCGTCCATGGTCTCGGGCGCGATCCAGGTCCCGGCCTTCGCCTTCTGGCCGCGGGCAAGCTCGGCAATCGTCACTCCGGGCATGGACGCCGTGGTGTCGTTCTGGCCCATGTAGAGCACGCAGGCGGCGGGGTGGATGTCCAGGGTCTCGAGCACGCGTCGCTCGTGCCAGGTCGTGGCGCCGCCCTCCGCGAGCGAGATGACCGCCGGCCCGGCGAGGGTGTCGCGCAGCACGTCCGGCCAGAAGCGCCCGGCCGTGCCACCGCCCGAGGACGACGAGCCGAGGACGACCACGAGCGGCGGTTTCGCCGGGATCTTCGCCAGGATCGGGCGGGTCCGGTTGACGATCGTGTCGACCTTCCGCTGCAAGAGCCCAATGTCCACGGTCGCGGCCACCGCCCCCTCGACGGCCCCGTTGGCAACGGCATCGTGGACGCTGTGCGCGTACACCATGCGGCCGCTGTCCACCAGGGCACCGATTGCGAGCATCACGGCCGTCCACCGCCGCCACCCTGTCCGGGCGAGCGCCACACCTGACAGCGTCGCAGAGGCGATCAGCAGCATCAACGCCGCGGCTGGGAGGCCCATGTCCGGACCCAGCAGCGCCACCGGCGTCGCGAGCAGCATGCCCATCCCACCGGGTCCGAGCAGCGCGCCGGCCGTGATTCCGGCGACCCCGACCCCCAGCATCGGCTCCCAGGCAAAGCGTGTCACCGTCCACGGGACCGTCTTCCCATCGCGCGTAAGCCCGGAGATCCGCGTCTCGCCGCCAGCCCGCACCCAGAGCGGCGTCGGCGCGCACGGGCCGTCCGGGCCTGCCCTGCTCATCACGCGCCCGTCCTCGCGCACCCAGAGCATGCGGTCGCAGGTCAGCTCCAGGGTGGTCGGCGCACCGTTTGGCAGCCAGCGTGAGCGCGGGTCGTCGCCCATGGTCGTGCCGTCCTGCCGGTACAGCCCGCTGATGGCGCCAAAGTGCGCGAAGAGGTTGGTGCCGGTGTACGGGCCGCGCCCAACGTCCACGTCCCCGCCGGGGAAAAGGCCCGTCACCTGGATGGATTTCCCATCGCCGATGCCGACGGCCGCCCGCGCGGGGAGGACGAGCTCGCCGTTCCTGACCGTGACCTCGCCGGCAAGGACCTCCACGCCGTTCACCGCGCCACCCCCGGCATACCCGGCGACCAGCGCGGCGGTCACGATGCCACCGAGGGCGGCCGCCATCGCCGCCGTCGGCCTCGCCCCCGTCAACGGGCGATCCACTCGCTGCTGAAGAGCAGGTTGGCAGGCTTGAACAGCGGCCCGTGCAGCACGTCCACGCTCCGGAACACCTGCTGGCTGTGGTCGGCTCGCCAGGCCCCGCTCACGCCAACCGCCGGGTCCGCCTCCGGCAGGTGGACGATCCAGTCGTAGGTCTCATACTGGCAGCCGTCGCCGAGGCAGCCCGAGTCCGTCACCAGCATGGAGCCGTCGGCGAGTGGCGTGACATCCCGCGGAAACTGGAGGGCGTCGGGCTTTGGCAGCAGCGCGTCGTACATGTAGACGGGCACGTCGTCGTCGACGCGCAGCAGCCCGATGGACCCGCCCGTGCCGTCCCCGTACGTCGTGCCGTCGCTATGCCCCAGCGAATGCGCGAAGACGACGTAATTGTGCCCGTCCGCCCCGGTGAACCGGTTGGAGCCGTGGGGGTCCGACAAAAAGCTCTCCTCCGTCGTCGACATCGGCGGGAACTCCCAGACCTGGCGCCAGGGGTCGGTCCCGCCGTTCGCGACCATGTCCCGGCGCCACTGGATGATCTTGCCGGCGCTCGATTCGCCGAACTGGTGCTGCCCGGTCTGCGCGTCCGGGAAGCTGCCCTTCACGCTCATGAGCAGGTTGTCGTTGTCCCCGTCCGTCCAACGGTTCATGCTGTTCACGGAGTCGTAGATGTCCCAGTCGGGGATGTGGTTGTCGATGACCGTGTCGACGACGGCGCAGGTGGAGGACCGGTCCAGCTCCACGTGCAGCATCCGGCTGTTTCGCGAGTCCACAACCCACATGCCGACGGACGTTGCGGTCTCATCGGTGATCACGGCGTCGTGCGCCATGTGCAGGGAGCAGGCCCAGAATCCGTGATCATCGACGCTGCTGTCCGCCTGGCAGGGGTCGGCGGGGTCCCACGTGCAGTAGTCGCCGCTGTTGGAGATGTGGGAGAAGTCGAGGTTCTGGAAGTGCCAGCGCGTCGCGTGGGTCTGGCGGTCGACGGAGTAGACGCGGGAGATGAGGTCGTCCCGGCCGTCGTCGGTGCCGTCGGAGAGGTTCATGTCGGCGTAGGTGAACACGATCTCGTCGACGGGGTTGGCGGGATCGGCCTCGGAGATGTGGTCGCGGGACTGGAAGAGCAGGCAGTAGTGGTCGGTCGTTTCGTCCACGCAAACGTCGGGTTCGAGCGTGTTGAGCCAGAGCTCGTCCACGATCGCGCCGGTCGTTGGCTCGGCCGTGAACCACTCGTTCCCGCGCAGGTCGCTCGCCAGGATCAGGCCGTCGTCGGGCGGGGTCCACGCGCTCGTCGAATCGCTGGCATCCGACGGATGGCCGCGCGTGCAGGCAATTGAGAGGGCGACGAAGGCGGGGAGCATGGCCTACGTTAGCCCATCAGCCCGCTGACGTGCCTGCCAGCGCGACGATGTCCTCGGACGTGACGACGTTCAGGTTCTCGGCGCAGTAGGCCACCAGCGCCGAATAGGCCGACCAGATCGCCTCCTTCGACGCGCTGTCTCGCGCTTTTCCCCATTCGGTGGCGGTCAAGTCGTAGGGCGGGGCCTGGACCACCGTCTTGGTCTTGTCCGCGTAGTAGATGCTCGTCCAACTCTCGGGGCCCGCGCGGTAGAAGTTGTTCTCATGGATCAGGGCGGCCGCGTAGGGGAGCTTCGGGTGGTTCCAGGCGTCGAGTTGGGCCTTGAGCGCCTCGGTCGGGTCCCCGCCCTGGCCTGCCGAGACGGCGTTCCACCAGAACACCTTCTCCGCGGCGTCCACGTGCGTGAGCTTGAAGTGGCTTGGTCGGACGAGGAGCCCGTCCTTCTGCACCAGCGGGTTGTCCGGGTCGCTCTGGCCCTCGTGAAAGGCAAGGATCATCCTCGCACCCATCGCCTTCCACACGCTCGCGGCCGCCGCCACGATGGTCTGGTTGCTGTTCTGCGCGCTCACCGCGCACGGCGCCTTGCCAAAAACCTCCTTCACCCGGGTGTACCCGCCGCTCCGGGACCGGTCGATCTCCCCCGTCGCCAGGGACTGTCCGTAGGTCTCAAAATCGCGGACGGCGCTGATGAGCGCATCGCCGGAGAGGGCCTTGAACGCCGAGTCAAAGCCCTCGTAGAGCGGCTGCGGTGGGCGCACGTGGTAGCTGATGCCGTGCGCCTTCATGGCGGTCACGGTGTCCGGGTGCGACGCCGCGAGCTTGTCGGCCATCACGCTGGTGACGTAGAAGTCGCCCTTCACCCCGTGCGCCGTGTAGAGCGCGCACAGGTCGTCCAGGATCGCAGCGGACTCGTCGACGTGGCCCCACTCGTGGACGTTGATCACGAAGGTGATGTAGCCGCGTTTTGTGGCGGCGTTCGGCTTCGCGGACGTCGACGGGGTCGGGGCGGGAGTCGCGAAGGCCTCGCCGGCGGGCCAGAACACCGCGGTGCTCGCGAGGAGCTGGAGCAGGGAGCGGCGGGTGGGGGGCATCGGGGCGACGTATCAACACGCGAGCAGGGAGCCGTGTTCAGGGCCCCGAGTAGACGTACACCACTTCGCGTCACCCCCCCGTGGGCACCCACAGGAGCGCGCTCGCGCCCGACGCAACCGTAGACGCCGGCCCGTGCGCCCAGGTTCCGTCGGCCTGCGGCACCAGGGTCACGGCGGAAACCGTGCCTTCCCCGAGGCACCAGACCCGCGCCGCCCCGTCGGAGCGAGCGCCCGCGACCGTAGCCTCACAGGTACCGGGGAGGCTGGTGGTGCTCTCCGAGGCCACGTCGACCAGCAGGCGTCCCGGCTCTCCGGCCACGCCGGTCGTGAGGCTGTCGTACCTCGCGCCGACGATGTGCACCACGCCGGGGACGGCGGTGCTGTCGCCGGAGGTGGTCCAGTCGGTCCTCACGTCGGACCATGTCTCCCGGTCGTCCACGCTCCCGCCTGCGCGGACGGCGAAGGGCTGGTCCTCGAACTCGGACAACGGAACGAACGTGCTGAACGTGCCCGTCTCAAGGTCGGCCGCGAGTACCACCCCGGGGTCCGTGACCACGAACGCACGCGTCGCCACGACCGCGACGCTGACGACGTGCTCCGGGAGGACCAGGTCATACGCCACCTCTCCCGTGGCGAGCCGCCAGACGCGCAGGGACAGGCCGTCGTCCGCGAGCGCGGCGACCCAGCCAGCGTTGGCGACGGCGTCGCCGAAACGGCTAAGCTCACCCCGTGCCCCTCATCGCCATCGTCGCCCTCTCCGCCGCCCTCGCCGGCACCGATGCGCGCGTGAGCATCGTCGCCCCGGACGACCGCGGCCCCGGCGCGTCTCGCTCGTCCATCCTCTACTCTGCGGGAGCCTGGCACCGCTACGAGGCCGATGCCGACGGCATCGCCGTCCAGACCTCGACCGACGGTCTCACCTGGTCCAACGCGTCCGTCGCCCTCGCCGGCAACGTGGCCGAGCCCTCCGTCATCGCCGTCGGGCCGAGCGGCTACTCCTGGCTGATGGCGTACTCCAGCGGCGGCCAGGTGGATCTGGCCGGTTCGAACGACGGTCTCACGTTCACGCCCATCGACGGCGACCACCCCGCTTGTACCGGCGATTGCGGCGCGCCCGCGCTCCTGCACGTCGGCCAGTACTTCATCCTCAACCACACCGAGCACACCGCCGACTTCGATGGCATGCGGGTCCATCACTCGACCGACGGCCTGGCGTGGTCCAGCGGCCTCACCCACACGCTCCCGGACGGCTCCGACAGCCCCGACATCGTCTACACCCCACAGACCCCTGACCAGCAGTGGCGGCTCGTGTCCAGGTCCGCGACCGGCGACGTGGTGAGGATCTGGCAGGCCGACAAGATCGAGGGCGACAAGACCGAGGTCGGCGCGGTCGCTGGTTCGGGCTTGCCAGCGTTCTACCGGACAGATGCCGGCAGCGCCCCGGGGGACGGCCTGGGGACGATCTGGTTCGCCGATGGCGACGATGTCGTCCGCACCGCGATCGCCGACGCGGACGGGCCGGAGACCCCGCCGGACGCCTCCTGCGCGACCGCCGGCATCGTCGCTGGCACGACGCCCGACCCCGTCGACGGCCCAGAGACGGACGGCTCCTTTCACTGGGACCTGCCCGGAAACGACGTCTGCACCATCGTCTTTCCGCTTCCGGCGGGCACGGACTTTTCGGCCGCAACCGCCCTGGAAGCGGTCTGGGACGGGCCTGCCAGCATCGTGACCGACCTGTTGCTGGCCGATGGACGCGATCTTTCTCTCGGCTCGGCGACGGAGTCCGGCAGCAAGATCGTGCCCGCCGGCAGCGGTGTTGGCGTGCGGGTCAGCGTGATCGCGACGACGAAGGATGCCGCGACCTTCCGGCTCTACACGCTCACGGCGACGGGGGCGAAGGTCTGGGGTGGATTCGATACCGGGGCCGACTCGGGTGGCGGCGACTCGGCGGTCATCGGGCAGGCGCGGACGTGCGGGTGCGTGAACGCCCCCGTGCCTGGCGGCTACCTGCTCGCGGGGTTCGGCCTGCTGCTCGTCCTGCGCCGGCGTAGCGGGAAGTAGGGGAGCATCGGGAACATGAGGAGGAACGCAGTGGAGTCGCCGCTGCTCCCGCCGCACCCGCGCTCGGACGGCGTCTGATCCGGCTTGACACCGTCCGGGTTGCGGTTCTTCTTGCCTTCGGTGGGCGTCGGCGTAATGACGACGTCGATGCTGGAATTATCGGTGTCGCTGCAGTCAGGGTAGCGGGACAGCGTCTGATCGGAGTTCTTTGGGACGTCGGGCGCGGGCGGGCTGGTGGTCGTGCCGTCGTCGGCGAGGAGGCCGTAGATGTTGTTCGGGGCGTAGAGGATGGTGTCGACGACGTTGCCATCGGGGTCCACGAGGCGCAGGCCCGAGGTGCCGGCCTCGCCGTTCCACATGCCGGCGATGAAGTCGTAGCCGCCGTGGACGAGGTGGTCGCCGGGGTTGATGGTATCGCCCGTGTAGGTGTACAGCTCGGCCCAGTCAACGCCCGCATACTGGAGCTGCCAGCCCGTGAGGTCGGTCGCGTCGGCGTCGTAGTCGCACAGCTCCACCCACTCCTTGTGCGCGTCCGAGGCGCCGGAGCGGTCGTACATGAATTCGTTGAGCTTCGGCGTTGCGAGCGCCGTCGGGGCGGCGAGGACGAGGGCGAGGATCATGGCGAACGTACGATAGCATGCGGTTTGCGGGGGCCGCTGGGGTCCCGACGCCGGGTGCCGCGTGGTATCCTGCAGCCGTGACGACGCTTTGGGCTGCGACCTTCCTGGCGCTCCAACCACCGGTCAGCGCCGCAGACACCTTTGAAGGCCACGCCTTCTATTACGGCGATCCCCACGCCCACACAGGCATCTCCCACGACGGCAACGCGTCTGACCTTGGCGGGTGCGCCGACGGCCTCGACTGTGGCGCCTTCGCGGACGTCTTCGACACAGCTGTCGCCAACAACCTTGACTGGGTGGTGCTCTCCGACCACGTGAACGGAAATGCCACGGTCCGGACCTCGGACGCCGAATTCCTGGAGATCGTGCAGCGCGACCTCCACCACACCGATGGCGCGGGGCTGCTGGTCATCCCGGGTGCCGAGGTGTGGTTCTCGACGGCCGACGCGCATCTCGGCCACAAGAACCTGATGTTGTTCGGCGATGCAGCCGGTCTGGAGTCGCTGACCATCGCCGACGTGGTCCCGCCAAGCGACAGCACAGGGGCGATCGCCTCGTGCGACGTCATCGCCACGTGGATGGACGATCTCACCGCACGGTTTGGCGACGCGCTCCTGATCCCCCACCACACCCTCGTCCAGAAGCCGATGCCCACAGACTGGAGTTGCCACAGCGACTACGAGCCGGCCACCGAGATCTACAGCCGATGGGGCAACAGCCTCGGCTGGGATCTTGGCTACGATCCACCGCTCACCGAGGAGCCCACCGGCGCTGTCCATGTGGCGCTCGACCCCGACGGCGACGCGCTGCAGCTCGGCTTTCTGGCGGGGACCGACGACCACCACACCCAGCCCGGGGTCCTCTGTCGCGACGGCCTCGGCGGAGGCGGCGTGTCCACCGGGGGCCTCACGATGGCCGTGCTGCCGGACTCCGAGACCTTTGACGCCGAGGCGCTCTACGCCGCCATCGAAGCGCACCGCACCATCGCCACGAGCGGTCCGCGCGTCCCGATGGTGCCATCGTTCACCGGGACCGACGGCAGCTCCTGGGGCCTCGGCGAGGCCATCACCCTGCCGACCACCGCGGACCTTGGGGTCTCGATCGACGTGGACCCCGCCTCCAGCGCGGCCGTCACCGCCGTGTGGCTGATCACCCCCACCACCGACGTCCCGATGGACGCCACGTCGGCGTCGACCTGGGGTGTCACGATCGCGGCCGACGCCGTCCCCGCCTGGGCCTACATCGCCGTGCAATTCGACGCGACCACCCTTGGTCTTTGCGACGACGGCAACGGCAACGACGAGGAGTGGATGTGGCTGAGCCCGTCGTACATCGCGCGCAGCGATCTCGATGGGGACGGCATCACCGTCGCGAACGGCGATTGCGATGACGCCGACGCCGGCATCCACCCCGGCGCCACGGAGGTCGTTGGCGACGGGGTCGACCACGATTGCGACGGGGTCGTGAACTGCTACGCGGACGCGGATGGCGACGGCTACCGGTCCGACGCCGTGGTGCCCTCGCCCACGACGGGCTGCACGGGCGCCGGCGAGGCGTTGGCGACGGTCCCGGCGGGCGACTGCAACGATGCAGATAGCCGCATACATCCCGGCGCATCCGAGGATTGCGACGATCCAACCGATTATAATTGCGATGGCTCGGTGAGCTTTGCGGACGCTGACGGCGATGGCTGGGCGGCGTGCGTTGACTGCGACGACACCGACCCGAGCGCGTTTCCCGGCGCGGATGAGATCGTCGCGGATGGCATCGACGAGGACTGCGACGGGCTTGAGATCTGCTACGTCGACGCCGACGACGACGGGCACCGCACCGTTGCGGTCGTCGCCACACCCCGGACGAACTGCCTCGGCGCGGGTCTGGCCCTCGCCGCGGATCCGGTCGACGATTGCGATGATTCCAACGCGGCGATCTACACGGGCGCCCCCGAGACCGACTGCTCCGACCCCACGGACTACAACTGCGACGGCGTCGTTGCCTACGCCGACGCGGACGGGGACGGGGTCGCCGCCTGTCTCGACTGCGATGATGGAAACGCGGCGGCCTACCCGGGCGCCGCGGATGCAGTGGCGGACGGCGTGGACGAGGACTGCGACGGCTTTGAGCGCTGCTACGTCGACGCCGACGGGGACGGGTACCGCACCGGCGACCTCGTCGCGGTCACGGACGACTGCTCGGCCCCTGGGGAAGCCCTCGCGACTGCACCGGATGGCGACTGTGACGACGTGGACGCCGCCGTCAACCCCGGCGCCTCCGACATCGCTGGCGACGCCGCTGACCGGAACTGCGATGGCGTCTGGGTCTGCTACGTGGACGGCGACGCCGACGGCTACCGCACCGACGACACCGTGGCGGCGACCGACGCCTGTTCGTCGTCCGGCGAGGCCCTCGCGACCCTGCCCTCCGGCGACTGCGACGACGCGGACGCGACGGTCAACCCCGGCGGGTCCGATCTCGCGGGCGACGGCGTCGACCGGAACTGCGATGGATCCTGGCTTTGCTACGCGGACGCCGACGCCGACGGGCTCCGAACGGACCTGACCGTCGTCGCTCCCGACGCGTGCCTGGCGGTCGGCGAGGCGCTCGCCACCGCACCTTCCGGCGACTGCGACGACGCCGACCCGACGGTGCACCCGGGCGCGTACGAGGTGCCCGGCGACGGCGTTGACGAGGACTGCGACGGCGGCGAGATCTGCTATCTGGACGCCGATGACGACGGCTTCCTCCCGCTCGCCAGCCGGTCGCCGGATGCCCTGACGGTTGCGTCGGCGGACGCGGACTGCACGGACCCGCAGGAGGCCCTGGCGACGGCACCCTCGGGCGACTGCGACGACGCGGACGCGCGGTTCCATCCAGGCGCCACGGAGACGGATTGTGCGGATCCGAACGACTACAATTGCGACGGCAGCGTCGGCTACACGGACGCGGACGGCGACGGCTGGGCCGCCTGCACGGAGTGCGACGACCGCGAGGCGGACGTTCATCCGGGAGCCGCCGAGACGCCCGGCGACGGCGTCGACTCCGACTGTGACGGCGTCGACCTGTGCTACGAGGACGCCGACGGGGACGGCTATCGGAGCGAGGATGAGGCGACGGTCGAGGGCACCACGTTGACCTGCACCGGAGCCGGCGAGGCTCCGGCCAGCGAACCCGCGACCGATTGCGACGATGGCTCCGCCTCCGTGAACCCCGCCGCCGCCGAGCGCGTGAATGACGGCGTGGACGGCAATTGCGACGGCATCGAGCTGTGCCTGGTGGACGGCGATGGCGACGGCTACCGGCTCGACAACAGCAGCACGGTCAACTCGGCCGATCTCGACTGCCTCGACGCTGGCGAATGGGCAGGGGCGCGCATCGGCGTGGACTGCGACGATGCGGACGCGCGCGTAGGGCCGTGCGACTCGGGCGGTGGAGACAGCGTTTTCAGCGACAGCGGCGAGCCGGGCCCGCCACCCTGCGGATGCGGGGCGACGGGCGGGGACGGCGGGTGGGCGCTCGGGATGTTGGCGTTCGCGGGGCTGTTGCGGCGTCGACGGTGACGGCTCACATCCGCCAGTCCGGATCCTCCGCGACCTGGTCGCCCGCGAGCCGCATTCCGGACCAGGCCCCGGCGTCGTGTTGGACGGTTGCCGCGGGCGTGGCGAGACTGGCGAGCGGCCAGCGGTAGAGGCGACCGGCGGCCGTGATCGCGACCAGACCGGTTGGCGTCGCGGCGATCGCGCGCACGGGCGCCGGCACCGGGATCTGCGCGATCAGCCGCTCGCCGCGCCAGACCGCCACCCCGCCGGTGTCCGTCGCCGAAAACAGCAGGTCGCCGTCGGCAGACCACAAAAGCGCCTCCATCGACGCTGCGGGGCCGGCGAGCGTGGTGGTGCGACGCTGGGTCGCGACGTCCCACAGCTCGGTGGTGCCACGCCGGGTGCCGATCGCGAGGGTCGCGCTGTCCGCGCTGAAAGCGACCGCGTACGCCTGCAGGCCCGACGCGGTGAGGGTCGTGGCCAGGGCGCGTTGCGTGACGTCGACCAGCGCCACGGTGCCATCCTCGCCGGGGGCGGCGAGCCAGTGGCCGTCGGGGGAGAAGGCGAGGGCCCAGTGGGACGTGTCATGGGTGCTTTGGACGTGCGCCAGGAGCGTGCCGGTGTGCAGGTCCCAGAGCGCGATGCCATCGTACGCGCCCGCGGCGGCCAGCACGGTGCCATCGCGGGAGACGGCCAGGGAGGTGGTTCGACCCGGGCCCCCCGCGAGGCTCCGCACGACCGCGCCGGTCTGCCCGTCAACGAGCGTGACGCCGTCGCCCGCGCCCGTCAGCGCAAGGTCGGTGTCGCCGGCCACCCAGGCGAGGCCGCCGTTGGCCTCCGCACCGACCTCGAACCGGCGCCGTTCTGTCCCGTCCGGCCCTCGCACGACCACCGTACCTCCGGCGGTCAACGTGGCGATCTCCCCCGTCACCGCGCTCGCCAGGTCAAGCAGCGGGCGCCGGTCGACCACCCATTCCCCGCTCCTCGCCACGCCCGATACGTCCCAGGTCCGCAGGTGCCCGTAGGGATCGGCGGTGGCGAGGGTCTGACCATCTGCCCTGAACGCGAGCCCGGTCACCGCCCCTTCGGTGGCGTGCAGCGCCACCACCCGCCGCCAGTCCGGTGCGAGCCGCAGCTCCACCACGCCTGCGTCCAAGCCGATCGCCAGCACCGTGCTGTCCGGCGACCACGCGAGCGTCCGAACCTGCCCCTCGGGCGGGTCGACGAGGTCGACCGACGTTGGAGCCCCCGTGATGCCCCAGATCGCGAGGCCTCGCCGGGCCCCTCCTGCACCGCCGGCCACGAGCCAGCGCCCGTCGGGCGATGCGCGGATGACCGCCGGGCCGAGGTCGGCATCCGGGAGCACGGGTGCCGGGACGGTCGGGTCCCGCGACCACGTCTCAATCGTCGTCGGGCCTGTCGCCACGACCGCCGTGGCGGTCGCCGAGACGTCGCGCAGCCCAGGTTGCCCGGCGTACCGCCCGAGCACATGGCCATCGTCGAGCGACCATGCGACGACATCGTCGCCAACGATACCCACGGCGGAGCGCCCCACGTCGATCACGTGGACCGCTCGCGCGCCGGGTGCGGCGTCCCCAATGACGTGCAGCACGCCCATGGTCGCGGGGTTGATCAGCCGCGCCGCCGCTGCAGCCCCGCCGCCGACGAGCAGGCCGCCCGGCGTCGGCTCCAGCGTCAGGTGCGTCCCAGTCAGCGATCCGATCTGCCGGGCGGGACCCGTGGTGGCGAGATCGCTGATGGTCAACTGGCCGAAGGCGTCGAGGACGTAGAGCCCGTGCCCATCCTCGGTGAAGGCGACGGCGGCGCGGGAGTCCGCGGCCCAGCCTTCCCAGGCGAGCTTTGGCGGCTGCCGGGCGGCCAGCGCCACCACGACCCCCCGGGCGAGCGGCTCCTCCCCGTGAGCAAGGGCCTCGGCGGCGAGGAGGTCGGCGTCGGGGCGGAGGAGGCCGTCGTTCGCGGCTTCGGCGCGTTCGGCCATCGCCCCGGAGAGCGCGGCGGTGGCGGCGTTTTCGGCGGTCAGCGCGCGGTCCCGCTCGTCGGCGAGGCGAAGCACGGCGAGGGATCCGGACAGCGCGAGGATGACCGCGGCGACCCCAGCGACGGCAAACGCGGCCCGATGGCGCCCGACAAACCGGCGGATCGCGCCAACCGTCGAGTAGTGGTGCGCGCGGACCGGGGCGCCGGAGAGCCAGGCAGCGAGGTCGGCGGCCATTCCTTCGGCCGTCGGGTAGCGCTCCAGCGGCTCCCGGGAGAGCGCTTTGGTGACGATGGAGATGAGCTCGGCAGGCGCCTCGTCGGGGCGGATCGGCCGCACGCTGGCCATGGCGGCGGCGCTGAGCAGGTCACCGACCGTCTCGCCCGAGAGCGCCTGGCGACGGGTGAGGATCTCGTACAGGATGCAGCCGAGCGAGAAAACGTCCGAGCGGGCGTCGACCCGTCCCGGGATGCCAGAAGCGTGCTCGGGGCTCATGTATTGGGGCGTGCCGACGCGCGTGCCCGCGAGGGTCGTCGTGGGCGTCGCCTGACGCAGGCGGTCGAGGGTGGGATCGCCGGAGGAGAGCGGGCGGCGCTCCTCCTCGGCCGAGCGCCGCGCGAGCCCCCAGTCGAGCACGACGGCCTCGCCGAACTCGCCGACCATCATGTTGCCGGGCTTCAGATCGCGGTGGATGACACCGCGGGCGTGTGCGTAGGCGACCGCCTCGCAGCATCGTCGGAACACCTCCACGACCCGCACCAGGGGCCACTCGCCGGTGGCGACGTCGTCGTCGTCGGCGCGCGCGGCGAGGATCGAGGCCAGCGTTCGCCCGCGGACCTCCTTCATCGTGAAATACCAGGTGCCGTCGCCATTTCGGCCAAGCTCGTGCACAGGCACCACGCCGGGGTGGTCGAGGTAGGCGGTGACCCGCGCCTCCTCCAGAAAGCGCGCGACGGCTTCGGACGAGCTGGCGAGCTTCGCGTGCAGCGCCTTTCGCGCCAGGACCCGCATCAGCCGCGGATCGCGGACCCGCCGCACCTCGCCCCAGCCGCCCGCGCCGATGGCCCCGAGGTCCGCGTACCGGTCGCCGACGTCGAGCGGAGTCCCGGAGGTGGTCTGCGCGGGAGTGCCCCCCGCGTGTGGCTCGACCTCGTGCCAGGTGTCGCCGGGAGCGCCGGCGCTGGACTTGCCGGCGGTGGCGGGCGACTTGGGCGGAGGGGGCATCGAACCGGGGTAACCCGGGGATTGGGGTCAGCGCGCGGCGACCACCGCCAGCTCGATCGTCGGGTACAACGGGCCGGTGGGATCCCTGCGCGCGGCGTCCATGGTCGCGACGACGTCCGCGTAGCGCACCGAGGGGTCGGCGACGAGCGTCAGCGAATTCGTGGCGATCTAGCCTGCGTTTCGGCGAGTTCGTAACGCCGCGGTCAGCGCGTCGAGCGGGAGGGCGCGGGTGACGGGGTCGCGAGGCAGATCCGTCCTCACCGCCGTCGGCCCGCTGCCCATCAGCGTGAGGCCGGCGTTGGAGATCGCGACCGTCAGGAACTCGCTCGCCGAGGGCTCGGGCGAATTGGTCGGCACCAGCACCGGCGGCGCTCGCATCGGCACGATCATCGACGTCGTCGCCAGCAGGAACAGGACGAGGTTGATCATGATGTCGAGGTACGGCACGAGGTTGAGCTGTTCGTAGCTGCCTCCGCTCGCGGAATGGTTGGTCATCGGGAGCCTCCTCCGTGTACCGACATCGCCCACCGGTGGAGGTTCCATCGGCGGCCTCATCTCGGCGCGTAGGCGCTCTGCGTCCCGACGACGCCTTTCAGCTCAAACTCGCCCAGCTTTTCAGCCGGCACCGCCGCAAGCGTCGCGAACGCCTCGCTCATCACGATCGGGCGGCCAAGCTTGCCGGTGAGCGTTTCGAGGCGCGCCGCGAGGTTCACCGAGGGGCCGATGCAGGTGAAGTCCAGGCGATTCGCGCCGCCGATGTTGCCGTAGCTCACCTCCCCGAGATGCAGGGCCACGCCAAAGTGGATCTCCGGCTCGCCTGCGGCGACGCGCGTGGCGTTCTGCTGATCGAGGTTGGCGAACGACAAGCGGGCTGCCTCCAACGCGGCGAGGCAGTGCTCTCGCGACTGGCCGACCGCCGGATCAAAGGGAAAAATAGCGAGCAGGCCATCGCCGATGAACTTCAGCACTTCACCGCCCGCCGCCTCGATCGCGGGGATCTGGCAGCCAAAAAGCTCGTTCAACGCGCGGATGACGTCGGCCGGGCTCACGCGCTGGGCGAGCGAGGTGAACCCGCGCAGGTCCGAGAACCAGATCACGGCTTGCAGGCTGTCGGTGTCGCCAAGCTGGATTTGTCCGCCGAGGATCCGCGAACCGGCGTTGCGACCCACATACGTGGAGAGGAGGTTCGTGGCGGTGCGGAGGAGCGCGAAGATCTCGCCGAGGCGGGCGAGGGGCGGGACGAGGAGGCGGATGGCGGCGATGTGCTCGTCGGTGAAGCCGTCGCGGGAGGCGAAGGTGACGACGTGGTTCTGGCCGGTGAGGAACTTGAGCGGGGCGGCGACGAGGTCGACGCAGCCCTCCCGGGCGTTGCACTGCACCGTCTCCAGCTCTGTCCCGCGAATGTCCATGCGGACGTACTCGCCGGTGCGACAGGCGTCCGCCATCGGGCTCTGCAGGAACGCGGGCGAATGGAGGTACGCAAAGCTCCGCTCCTCCACCACCACTGCGGGCTGGCCGTCGCGCCAAACGAAGCTTCGCCCGGCAATGTTCGGGTGCAACGTGCGGACGAAGGCCTCGGCGCGATGGACGGGCACGCCCGCGCCGAGCAGGTCGTCGCACATGCGTTGGAGCATCATGTCCGGGGTTTTTGCGCCTTCCGCGCCGTTCACCAGCCAGTGGAAGGTCGTCTGCACGTCGATCATCGCCTGTCCGTAGCGCGTCGCGAGCGACGGGCAACTACAAGTCGGATCGCCCGGTCCGGTTACGGAACAGCATGAAGCCCAGGGCGAGCGCCGCAGCGACAGCCGACCCCAAAAGCATGGCGAAGATGGGCGCGAGGTCACCGCTGGCTTTGTCGTACATCTTGCCGATGACCAGCTCCTGCACGATGGGCCCGAGGGAGCCAAAACCGCTGATGATCCCGGCGGCGACCACGGCGCTGCGACGCGACCCGATGTCCATGGCGCCAGCGCCCGTCATGAGCGCGTCCGGGCCGTACAGCGTGAGGCCGACCAGGAGGAGGCATCCGATGAACGCGTCGCGGGAGGCGAGGCCGACGGTGCACAGCAGGCCGGTAGCGGCGACGAGCCCGAGCGTACTGATCAGCGAGACGGTGACACGGCGGGACTTGAAGACCCTGTCCGAGAGCCAGCCGCACAAAAACACCCCGGGGATGCCGGCAACGTCGAAGGCTGTGGACCAATACCCGGCGTTCTCGCTCGTCTCATGAAAGTTCTCGGTGAGAAAGAACGGCGCCCAGTCCCAGAGCGCGTACCGGATGAATTTCACGAAGAAGTAGAAGAGGCCGACCATCAGGATGTTCGTCCAGGCCTCGCGCGTGAAGCGGATCGGGCCGGCCTCGACGGGGTCGGCGACGGCGCCCGGCTCGACGACGGCGGGCAGGCCCAGATCCTCCGGACGGTCACGCTGATTGAACACGAAGAAGGCGAAGATCACGCTCAACACGACGGACCCGGCAAAGAACGACCAGTGCCAACCCCATCGGCCAAGTACCCACGCCGCAAACGGCCCAGCCACGAGGCTGCCCATCGTGAAGTTCGTCGCCCACCACCCCATCACCTTCCCGCGTTCAAGGCGGTGAAACCAGTTCGCCATCGTGCCGACGTTGCCGGACCAGCCGGTCGCCTGGGCGAGTCCCGACAGCGTCATCAAGGCCATGAAGCTGGCTTCTGAGTTGGCGAAGCCACAGCCGACGCCTACCGCTATCGCAACGCCCATCCCGAACAGGAGGTTGACGCGCGCGCCAAGCCGGCTGCCCATTCCGGCCGCCACAAACTGCCCGATGGCGTAGGCGATCAGGTAGGCGGCGCCGATCTGCCCGAGGTCGTCCGCGGTGAAGTGCAGGTCCGTCTTCAGCGTGCTCTTGACGATGGAGAAGGGCTTTCGGCAGAAGTAGAAGCCGACGTAGCAGAACCAGGTAGAGGCGAAGACGCGCCAACGCCAGTATTTCAGGGCTTCGGGCATGGAGTCGGCGGTGGAGGCGGCGGACGCGGGCGATCGCATCGCCGAAGCATACTCCCTTGACGTGTCGAGAGCCCGATCCGAGCTGCTCAGTTCAGGCTATTGACGCGTCAATAGCCTGAAC
>CAIMSU010000075.1 GCA_903844155.1 uncultured Pseudomonadota bacterium
GAAGGCCGTGAAGAACCTGATGCCGCTGTCGGTCGCGACCGACCTCGCCGAGGCCCTCCGCGAGTGGGCCTACTCGGGCAAGAGCACGGACTACGGCCAGCCCGAGGAGACGTGCCAGCTCTGCGACCACGAGGACCTCCGCTACCACTTCGAGATCGCGAACAAGCTGACCGGACATCGCCTCTGGGTCGGGTCGAAGTGCCTCTTGCGTTTCGAGATCGCCGGGTACGAACAGGTGAAGGTGGACCTCGCCAAGCTCATCCGCGAGGCCGAGGACCGCAAGATCCGCGCGCTGCTCGTCGATGTGGCGGCGCGCACGGAGGGGCGCGTGGACATGCTCCGGCTCTGGGCGCAGCGGGGTGGGTTGCCGCCCCGCGAGGCGCTCAGGCTGATCAAGGCGTGCTACCGCCTGAACATCGAGCCCGAGGCGTTCCCGAAGGTGCGGCGGCAACGGGCGAGCGACCGGGCGGAGCTGGCGCGGATGTCAGCGTGGGAGCGGGGGAGGATCGAGGGGTGGGTTGGTAGTTGAGGCGCCGGCTGCGCCCTACCCGCTGAGTTCGCCGGATTCTTGCTCGGGAAGTTGGCATGCGTCGCCGAGGACCGTGGGCCAATGGTCAACAGGGGGTGACTGCCTTGAAGAAGTCGTTCCACCTCACGGCCAGATCCCCGTACACGGACAGAGAACCCGGCGCGGTGATCTCGACCCCGTCCACGAAAATCGCGAACTCGGTCGCGCTGGTGTACACGATCCCGAGGGTGTGCCCGGTGGAGTTGCGGAGGTCAACGGTAACGACTGGCGGCTGCATGCCGGTGGGCCTGGGCTCACCAAGCCCCCAAACGTACATAAATAAGGTAGAAAACCAGTCGTATTGCCTCGCGTTGAGACCGGCGGCTGAGTACCCGTTGTGAATCCCTTCCGGGAGGGGGGGGGTTGATAACTGGCTGGTCCCGCATGCCAAGAGATCGGCCGAGACGCCGACGGAAAATGTACTATCAGAGTCAAAAAACTGCATTTGCGAGTCAAGGCCAATGACATCGACGTGCGTATTGGCGAAGCCGAAGGTACGCGACACCTTGGTGAACGCCTCCCGAAACTGGGCGATGTGCGCCGCCGCGGGGCCATCCACCCACGCGCCCGTCGCAGTCACCGTCGTCGTGCCGAGGAGGGTCGCGTATCGCCTCCGGGCGACGATCAGCGCCGCGGCCTGCGCTTCGACCACGGAAGCGATCCTGGTTGATGCATCCGGTGGAATGCCCGCCGCGTCCTCGGCGCGCCGCAAAGTGGACACGAAATCCCGCCACGCGGCAACGTCAGCGTCGGAGTGGATGTGCTCCGCTGGCGGGTAAAGGTTGGGTTCCGCCCGGGAATCCGCGGCGATCACCGCCTGCTGGATGAGATCGGAGCGGCCTGTCGCGCTCACGGCCCTGTATGTGTCGAGAGCTTCGCTCAACACGGTCGCGGCCGGATTCTTGCTGCCGGCGATGTTGGCAAGAGCGATGTCGGCCTCCAACAATCGCTCGGTGTTGTTTAGCCCAGAGGGGCCCCCGCAGCCCTCGATCGCCTTGAGATCGGCGAGCAGCCGACTGGCCTGCGGATCGGGAGTACTCACCAAGCCCCGCCCATCGCCGGACGCCCATTTCGACGCCGTTTGGGCGCACGCGAACTTTGCCCGCTCGCTCAGCCCGGGGATGTTTGGGGGCGACACCCAGCCCTGCATCACGCCAGCCACCGCGTCCAACGCCGCGCGACTGTCGGGCTTCCCGGCGGCGGCCTCGAGATCAACGACTTGTTGGCAGGCAGGGGCCTCCTGCCTGGCGAGCTTTACGAGGGCAACTGTCTGCTCTTCGGCGTACGAGATGGCTTCGCCCGCGTTTCCGCCCTTTCTCCGTTTTCCCCAGGTTTCAAGCAGCGTCTCGGAATCAGACAGGTCTGCGTCGAGCTTCTCGTACGTCGCCGGTCCGGTGTCGCTTCCGCATGTCCGGGGGTCGCCGAGCAGCGCGGCCGCGTGGGCGCGGAGAGCGGTCGACGCCGCGAGGTCATTGGTCAGCCCGGCTACGGCGATCTTGGGCATCAGTGCGACCAGAACCACTCCGGCGACGACGGCTCCTGTCGAGCCTTTGCGCCGTTTCCGAGGCCCAGCAATTCGGGAAAGCCGCATTTTGACGAGGGCCTCAGAGTATGTGTGGCTGTAACGTGGTGCGGCGGGCGGAGCTGCGGTGTCGGTCGTCCGTCATCACCCCGCCTCAACCCCCAGCTCCCCGAAGCTCCCCAGCGGCACCGCCTTCCGCATCCCCGGCTTCAACCTCACCGCGTACTCCGCGACGTGCCCCCCGCTGCTCCCGACGCGCACCCGTGGCCCCGCCGCGTCGCCCGCAGCGATCTCCGCCGCGAGCTGCGGCGTCACGAGGTCCATCGCGGCGATGGGCACGACCAGCACCAACAGCGACCTGAGATTGTAAAACCCGATCTCGCCGAAAAGCTTGATGGGAATCGACATTCCCTCGCCGTCAGGGATGGCGAGCGGGTACACGTCCACGACGCCGCCGAGGACGGGACGGGTGAACTTCGGCCCGATCATCAGCGACGACAGCACCTCGGCGAGGTCCACGCCGAGCAGCGCCCTGAGCCCGTCGAACGCGAACGGTCCGAGCCGCACCGCGGTGGACGGCACGGTCAGGTTGACCCGCATCGCGGCGGGATCGGCGCGCAAGGCGGCGTTCACGGAACCACCACGGTGCGCGCCGGCAGCACCTCGGGGACGAGCGCCCCGCCCCCGTTGACGCCGTGGTCCTCCTCCTCGACGATCTCATCGGCGTCCACGGCGTCCGCCAGCTCGCCGTCCTCGTCGTCGTCGCGGTCCTCGTCACGGTCCCCGCGCGTGGCGTCGCCGCCCGGCCCCGCGCCGGACTCGAGGAGGTCGAGCATCTCCTCCTGCCCCTTCGCGATGACGACGAGCGCCTTGCGGATGCCCGGGAGGTGCCGGAGCGCACCGAGGGCCTTCGAGTCGAGCGCCGGGAGCCCGGCCTCGATGCGCCGGAGACACCCGTAGATGTCGTCGAGCGCCTGGACCTGACGGTAGGCGAGGTGCGCCTGGTGGAACGCCTGCTCGTCGGGGGAGAGGGCGCAGAACGCCTCCACCGACTCGACGAAGCTGTCTTCCGACGCGGTGTCGAAGCTCTTGGCGTAGAAGGTGCGAAGAACCTGCGCCCACTCGGGCGTGGTGAGGGTGCGGGCGCGGGGAAGACGGGTAGCGGTCTCCGGCATCGGAGCCTCCTGAACGGGTTGGCGGGTGGATGGAAGGGCCGGTTGGCTGGTCAGTTGACGAGGGAGGTGGAGGGCACGGCCACGGGCGGTTCGGGGGGCGTCTGTTCGGCGGCCACACGGAGGAGCATCGCCAGTTCGCGCACGTTGACGGGGTCGCGCAGGATGCGGAGGACCGCCTGGTCCTGCACCGCCTCGGTCAGCTCGGCCGACGCCGCCACGATCTGGGCGAACTCCAGGATCTCGGGCGTGAGCCCAAGCCGACGGAGCGCCGTCGCACGAACGGCAGCGGAGAGGCGGGGAAACAGGGCCTTCGCGGGGGGGGTGCCTGCGGCGGGCAGACGGGTAGCGGTCTCCGGCATCGGAGCCTCCTTTTCGGTGAACGTGGACGGGTGGATCAGGCCGCGGCGGAGTCGCTCGTCGGCGGCGTGTTGGCAGGGGCCTCGCCGGCCTGCGCGGCCATGACGAGCAGCGCGGCCAGTTCCTTGCGCGTCTTCTCGTCACGAAGGATGCGCTTGACCGCCGGGTTCTTCATCGCTTCGAGCAGCTCGGGCGAGGCGTTCACGATGTCAGCCAGCTCGATCATCTCGGGGGCCATGCCGAACTTCGCCGTCGCCAGCACGCGACCCAGGCCGCCCAGCTCCGCGATGAACTGCTTGCCCAGCTCGGTGCCGACGCGGCCCTCGCCGTCCTCGCCGCGCTGTGCGGACTCGGCCTCGAACACGCCGATCTTGAGGTTCGTCAGTTGCCCGACGATGTTCTCGTTCGTCCGCTGCATCCGCGCGATCTGGCCGCCGATGCTGGTGATGTGCGCGCTCTGGAGGTTGGCGATGTGCTGGTAGCTGGACTGCGCCAGCGCCACGAAGTTCTGGTACGCCTCGCCCAACGCCCGCCAGGTGCGCGGATCGGGGGAGGTGTCGGGGTACGGCGACGGCAGTGGGACGGTCGGCGACGGTGCCGCAAGCGTGGGCTCGATGAACTCCATGTTCACGCAGAGGAAGCGCGAGCTGTAGATCACCTTGTCGCACTTTCCCTTCCACAAGTTCACCTTGAACTTGCCTTCGCGCTGACCGACCATGTTCTGGTCCGCCATGTGCTTGATCCACCGGATCGCGGCGTCGGCGAGCACGGCGTAGGTCACGCCGTTGTCCATCCGGGCGAGGTCGCCGAGGGAATCCTCGCCCTCGGTGTCCTCCCCGTCGCCATCGCCGTCGCGGTCCTCGTCATCATCGTCCTCGCCGTCGTCGGTCTCGGGCTCGATGAACGCTTGGAGGTCGGTGCCGCTGAAGCAGATGCGCCCGAGCTGGGGGTAGCCGCTCCGGTCCATCACCTCGTGGACGGTGATGTGCGTGATCTGGGTGCAGCGCTGGCGAATCACCGCCTCGATGGTGTCCAGCTTCTCGAATTGCAGTTCGTCGATCATGGTCGGCTCCGGAGGGCGAAGGGGGTGCTCAAATGTTGAGCATGTTGACCCCATGAAGGTATCGCAAGAGCCCGGAAAGGAGAGCAATTTCGGCGTTGGAGGTCAAACCGCACGAACCGCGCCCGCTGCGGTTTTGGAACCGCGCTGGCGACCGCGGCGAGGCGATGCCGAACCGCCCTCCAAACCGCCTCCTGGTCGCCCGAACCGCCGCTCGCGAGCGCCGGACTGCGCCCCGCACCGCGCTGACCGCTCCCCGCTGACCGGAACCGCGAGGAGCGAATTTCGGGACCGCGTACAACCGCGGGCCTGGGCGCAGCGGCCGTCCGCCGGCCCGGTCGCGGACTTACTCTTGATTGCTTGCGGAAAAGTGCGCGGCAAGCTGCTCCGGCCACTGGTCAAGGTCGCGCTTGTCGTCGTCGTCGCCGTCGGCGTTCGTGTGCTCCTGGTAGACGAGCCCGATGTAGCGCTGCCTCACCGCAACGACGTGAGCCGCCGGGAGAACCACGAGGTACTGGCCGTACTGCCCCTCGGCCGCGAAGCCGCCCCCGCCTTCTGCGTCGTAGGGCCATGTGCGGGCCGCGAACGCACGGTACCGGTCAAAGCCGAGTTGTCCGCCCCCGAGCGCGTCGCGTTCCGCCTCGTACAGCTTGTTGCCGTCGGTCCAGGAGCGCCCCACGAGCGGCTGCAACGCGAGCAGCGTCTCCGGCGACGTGCCGCGCTCGCGCCAGTAGTCGAAAAGGGCCTGGCTGACGCCGGCGCGGGGCGATGTGACCGTCCACCACAGCATCCCGTACCAGGGCCATTCGGCCTGCGGGCGTGTCAAGGTGTCGATCGTAGCGGCGGATAGGATCTGGGTGTCCTTCCACCGACCGTGGGCAAGCATCAACTCGCCGATCTTGGCGAGGTCGTGCGCGGTCATACTGAGGCCCGCCGACGCGAAGTTGACACCGTTCGCGTCATGATCCCACGAAGGGTCGGTGATGCCGAGTGGCCGGAAGAGCGCCGAGTCCGCGAAGCTCGACATCGAGGCCCCGGTCACCCGCTGGACGATGCCACTGAGGAGGTTCACGGCGTTGTTGTTGTAGTCCCATGTCCCCGGTGCCGTGGTCATCTTCGAGTGCAGGGCGAAGGCGAGGGCGTCGTCCCCGGATCCCGGGCAGGTTCGCAGGTCCGCGCAGGGATCGAGGCCGGATGTCTGCGAGAGCAGCTGCCGCACCGTGACGGTGGCGAGCGGCGTGCCCGCGACCTCGGGGTACCAGTCGGTGAGGGGTTCGTCCCACGAGGCGATGCGCCCCGCATCAACGAGCAGACCGACGGTGAGCGCGGCGATCGACTTCGTCGCCGACATCAGCAGGGCCGGGCGCTCCGGTCCACGGTGCCAGTCCACCAGCGCGTGGCCGTCCTGCTCGACGTACACCGCCGTCGACCCCGCGCGCTCGCTGGCTTCAATGAAGCGCTGAAACGCCGCGGGGTCGTCGGGGGCCGCGTGCGCGAGGGGGGCCACGGCGAGGAACAGGAACATTCGGGCTTCGTATCCGCCTCGTGGGGCAGCGTGGGCTGCCGCTCTACTCGATGTCCACCCAACCGACCTCGGGGCCGGCGATAATCTCGCCGAGATCCTTGTCGCCCTCGTGGACGCCCCAGACGTGCCCGATGTAGGCGTCCTGTAGCTTCTCCTCTCCGGGCGCGAGCGTGAAGAAGGGCTCGCGGACCCCGGCGAAGTCGAGCCACTCCACCTCAACGGGGCGGTCGCGATGGTTCGCGAAAATGAACCACGTTTCGTCGTCGCTGACAGGGCTGACGCTGGGTGGATGCGCAGCCCAGGGCACACGAAAGCGGGGAACCTCCCACTTCGCCCGGTTCTCCCAATCGAATGGTGCGAGCGGCCCGGCGTGGATCTCGACGTAGCCAACGGCTTGCCCGGCGACGATGGCACCGAGGTCGGGCGCGTCGTCGACCACTCCATCGCGGACGTACCAGACATGGCCGACGTAGGTGTCCTTCGCCACCTCCTCGCCTGGCCGCATGGTGAACGAGGGCCGCCGCGTGCCGTCGAGGTCCAGCCATTCGACGGCAACGTCGTGCGGACGCCGGTTCGCGAAAACCAGCCAAGTCGCCTCGGTACTGGCCAGACTTGCGGCAGGCGGATGCTCCGCCCACGAGACCAGCAGCGGCTCCAACTGAGCCCGAGTCGGCCAGGAGAACGGAACGGCGTTGTCGCGGTCGAATCCGCGGAGGTGAGCGCGATCCCTTGGGCGCCGGCTCCACGGGCTCTCGTACTGCCAGGTGCCGTCTCCGAACACCTCCCGGCACACCGCCGCGGCGCCGGGGTCGTAGGCGATGAGGCCCTCGCGCGTCGTGACGCCGAGGCTCGCGCCAGACGCCTTCGCCCCTGCGCCGAGCCAGATCATCGCGGCCTCAGCGAAGTACTCGGCCTCGTGCGAGGCCGAGTAGGTGTCCTGCCAGAGCCCGGCAGCCATCGCCTTTGTGTAGGTGTCCTTGATCTCAGCGCGCAGCGCGCCGGCCCGCTGGGGCGGCGCGAAGTTCGCCGCGTGCGCCAGTTCGTGGACACAGGTGGGGTACCCGGGAGAGGTGTCGCCCGGCAGATCGAGCAGGCTCTCCTCGGGACAGAGCACGACGGGGATGTCCTCGAACGGACCGATGCCGCGATACCGATGATTGAACCAAGCCTTCGGCTCGTAGGCGGCATACTCCGGTAGGTCCGTGACCATCTCTGTCGTGCCGACCACGACGAGGCGCACACCGTGCTGGGCGAACGCACGGATCTGGACGGGCGAGTACATCTTCCGGACCAGCCAGCGGGCTTCGGCGAGCGCGTAGGGGGACACCTTCGGCGAGCCCTCGATAGTGAACCCGTCGACGTCGAGGTGCTGGGTGTAGAACGGCGTGACGTTGGCGTCGGGGACCGTAGCTGCGGCGGGTGCAGAGACGGACGGCATTGCGTGTAGCGCACAGGATTCAGCCCAAAGCCACGCGATCACCATGCGCCCCACTATCGTTGAACGAGAATTGGCGGTCTCCGGGCCGCCGGCCTCCTGAATTCGGGCCGTCTGACGCCGATCCGCCCAACCGCACTCCCCGCGGTCCGAAAACCGCGCCGGCAACCGCGCCGGGCTGATGCCGAACCGCGCCCCAAACCGCCCCCTCGTCGCCTGAACCGCCGCGCCTGAGCGCCCGACCGCGCCCATGACCGCCCTGACCGCGACCGTCCCGACCCGAACCGCGACGACCCAATTCCGGGACCGCGTACAACCGCGACACGCGATGCCAGAACCGCGCCGGGTGCCCTGCCCGCGCGGTTTCCCGCGGTCGGGGCGACTCGCCAAAATCGGCTTTTCGAGTGCCGTATCGGCTGCATAGTGGTCCTTGTCAGCCGGGCTCCCCGGTGAACCCACTCCCCCGCCGGCCCCGCCGGTCCCTCTCCCACCGGGCACGGCCCGAACCCACCTCCGAGGAACGTATGACCACCGCAGCCACCGCATTGAACAAGGCCGTCAACGGCGAGAAGGTTCCA
>CAIMSU010000076.1 GCA_903844155.1 uncultured Pseudomonadota bacterium
AGCGGCCGATACCGGCCGAGGGTTCGAGCGCGTGGACGGTGTCCCCATCGTGGGGGAGGCTGGACACCAACGGGGCGACGAGGCGGGCGACCTCCTTCGCTACCTTCGACGGTGTGAAAAACTCATGGATCAATCCTCTTTCCTCGGGGGCGGGGAAGCCCTGCGGGAACTTGCCCGATGCAGCCAGGATAGAGAGCCCGCCCCAGCCCGAGTAGCCGGCGATCACGGTGCGCTCGTCGTAGGTCGGCGCGCGCTTCTGGGCGTAGAGGTTCGCGGCGGTCGCCATCGCGGCGATGTTGCCTGCCGTGCGTTGGGCGGCCGTCCAGAACTCCGGGATGTCTTCCTGCACGAAGCTCGCGTTGTTCGCGGCTTCCATGCGCCGGAGCATCGGCCCGAGGTTCTGCTCGATGACCTGTTCGAGCAGCGAGCGGTTGCGGTCGACGAAGTCGTCGAGGTAGTCGACGTCCACGCCGCGCGGGAGGCGGGTGCGGACGATGGGGACGACGGCGTCGAGGAGCTGGGCGGCGGCGGTCATGGGAGGACCGCGCGAAGGGGCTTGCGCATACGAGGAATATGGACCTCAAAGGCGCGATCAACAGGGGTTTTCGCCTACAGCGGGCGGGTTTCGCTTACAGCGAGCAGATCGGAATCAACGGCCATGATGGCTGCCCAGTCGACGACCTGCACTTTGCCCTTGCCCTTCCCCTTGCCTCGCGACGGCGCCGCCCGGAGGTTCACGACGAAAACGTGAATCGTGCAACTGGCCAACCGTGCGATGGGGGCGAGGTCCGGCTCGACCTCGCCAAACCAGAAGAGGACCAAGAAGCCCGTCTCGCAGTTGGACTGGTGGGTGTAGCTCACGGCTTGCCGCATCCCGACAGCAAGGCGCGAACGAATAGCACCCGGGGTGTCCGATTTGCGAACCACCTTGAGCTCCATCGGCATGTCCACATCGTCGCTGAGATGACGCCCAACGACGTCCGGTCGCCCGGCCCCTTGGAGCGGCTCGATCACCACCTGAAATCCGCGGTCGTGGAGGTAGGCTCCCAGATCGTCGCGGAACACCTGCTCGTCATCGTTGGTGCCCGCACGTCTCTTGGCCGCCTCGAAGGCAAACCGCCTGCGGAACCGTTCCACGCAGTCGACGTACCGGGAAACGGCGTACCACCGAACCTTCCCCGATTCGAGCCGAGCAAGAACCCACGCGTGAAGGAGCGAGAGTTCAACCAGGAAGTCCTCTATGGGTGGGAGGAGGGAGTTCAGAAGCTCGTGCTCCTTCTCAAGGTGAAGCTTGCCGAGCAAAGCCATGGCGATCAGTCCCCTTCGCCCGAACAGCGCATCACCGACCCAGTTGGGGGCGTCGCCGATTTCGGACACCACGCGCCACGCTTCCCACGGGCGGGAGAATGTCACCAACGCATGGCGGTTCATGGCCTCGTTGTGGGCCGCGACGGCAAGCTTCAGCCCGGCATGGACCGGCGACCACTCCTGAGCGGGGAAGGTGTCTGGCGCGCGCGTCTGGAGTCGGACGGCAAGCGACTGTAGCGCCTGAGCCAGTCTCCGAGGCTCAACGTGGGCGTCGAGTGCCTCCACGTCATCGATGCTCGGGTCGCCGACCGCCAGCGACTTGAGAAACGCGGCGGCATCCCCCATCGCGGTGAGAGCGGTCTGGTCGGCAAGTCGTTTCGGAGAGTCGTGGTCTCGGGCGAGTTGGTCCATCTCGACGGCGAGGGACTTGAGCACCGGCTCCTCGTAAAAGAGCAGTGAGTAGTTCAAGATGACCCGCCAAAAAGCCCGCTGCGTCCCCGCGAGGCCCGTGAGGCCCTCCGGGTTTCGAATCTGCGCATACCGGGAGTTGAGCAGGACGACAAGACGGTCGGTATCGGTGGGCCAAGCCATGGGGTTCCGCTATTCTCGCTTCGCTCCCGTGTCGCATCCCGGTGACATCGCGCTACAGCGAGCGTGGAGGTGTCACCTTGAAGACCCGAATCGTAGTCCCAGTCTCGCTTGTCGCAGGTGCAGCCGGGTTGCTGCTCGGGGTCGGCGTCGCCGAAGCTGGCCAGTACCAGCTCGTGGTGACCCGGAAGTCGAGCGACTTCTACCAGGTGCAGGGCCAGAACTACTTCATCGACACGTTCGGATGCTCCGAGATGTCGTTTGGCGCGTCAGCGGTCCTCGATAGTGTCAGCGACGGAACCATCACCGCGGGAACCCTCACGTTTCCGAGCCGGACGGGCTACCCGGACGTCTGCACCGTGCGCGGCGTCTACGAGGCGCAAACGTTCAACGGTCGCGCGCTGGACCGGTCCGGGAATGTGGTCCAGGTCGCGTCGCTTCTGGTGCCAGTCGCGCTGAAGTAGAGCGACGTACGGGAAGGCCGGTGCGGTGTCCACGCGCTGGTCAGGGTGCGGACGATGGGGACGACGGCGTCGAGGTGCTGGGCGACGGCGGTCATGGCCGGGTTTCGCTTACAGCGGCGTGAGCAACACCGACAGCCCGAAATGGTCGGACAGCCATTTTTCGGGCACGGGCACGTCTGGCCAGCGGACGGCGGGCACCGCTTGCCAATTCGAGTCCCGTCGGGCGCAGATGTGGTCGATGCACGCGCAGGGCCCGGAGTCGCGCCGGACGGGATCGCCGGGGCCGGCGGTGATGGCGGTCAGGCCGGCACCTTCCAGTGCATTTTCGAGCACGGATCGATTCGCGCCAGAGCCGTAGTACCGCGGGGTTGTGGTGACCAGGTCTTGGTTGAGGTCGCCGAGGAGGAAGAATTCGTCTTCAGGGTAGGCGCGCCGCAGTCTCATCCAATCCGCCGCCTGCACCGAGAGGGCCTCACGGAACGCGACTCCCCCCGCACTCGGGTGCCCTCGCCACGGGCTGCCGACCCACGGGAGCACCGTCCCGTACACGATGAAGGGGGCACCCGATTCCGGGCTGATGCGGGCGGCCGCCGTCCGCTGGGCGTCCGCGGTTTCGAGAGGCTCGAGCGGATACCGCGACCAGATGGTCACCCACCGATGCTCGATGCCGTGGTCGTCGTCCCGGCCCGGGGCGGACGAGTGGGCGTGGGCATGGCCGGGGGTAAACCCGTCGTGGGTCTCGGTGAGCACCCAGACATCTGCCTGCTCCCGATCGGTGTGGCGGCGCATCGCGACGCGGCGTGTCTCGGATACCGGCAAATTTAGGTTCCAAGTGGCTAACTTCATCTGCCGCAGGGCCTGGGCTTGCCCCGCCGCAGGCTTGTGAAAGACGAACCGCCGTTGAATCTCCTCCGCTTCTGCCATCTCTTCGTCTGAGAGGGGCGGATCTTTAGGGTCGTTCATGGTCGATCCTCCACGTCAGCGTAACTTCACCCAGATCACCACGCCGCGCGGGAGTTGGGTGCGGACGACAGCGTCGAGGGTACACGAGCGCACCGCGCGGAGGGGGAAGGGCGTTGGGAGAGATGCGCGTGGAGTTGGCGCGATCAAGGCCAGTTTTGCCAATGGCATGGCGCGGGGCGGTTTCATCGGCAGCGGGCTGCTGGCGAGCAGCATCGGCTGAGCGTAAGATGACCAGATGTTCCTCCTCCTCATCGCTTGCCAGAGTCCGATTCCGAACGGAAAGGGCGCCGACGACACCGGCATGGACTCGGCCTCGGATTCGGCCGACACATCTGGCGCAGACCTATCAGCCCCGGGAAACCCAGATCTTCCCTACGCGAACTGTGGCAGGGACAACACCGGGACGGACGCGGCGTCCGGCGCGGCCGTGTGGTTCAAGCACACGGATTACGACGCATCCGGCAACTGGGTCGACTGGCTCGTCGACGGCGACGCGGATGGCGACTACGAAGAGAACTGGTGGGCGACCCACGACACGAGCGGTTTCGTGGCGAGCGAGGATCATGACGATGACGACAGCGACACCTCGGTGGACGAGCGCTTCACTTACGGATGGCGGTCGGACGGTCAAATCGAGTCGGCCACAGGAGACACGAACGCGGACGGCACCCTCAGCTGGTCGCAGACCTACCTCTACGACGACCAAGGTCGAGCGACGGAGTCGGACATCGACAACCCCCCGGTGACCGGTGGCGACCCGGACCGCTTCGGAGTGTACGTCTGGACCACAGACGGCGACGACGCCGTCGGAACCAGCAGCTGGGGCGCCTGGCCTGACGGACCGGTGGACTACCTCGTGGCCGCAACGTACGACTCAGAAGACCGGCTCATCGCCTACACCGTGGACAGCGACGTCGATGGCGTCCTCGACGAGGTATACGCATACGGGTATGACGACGCCGGCGTCGAACTGGTGTACCAGTACGAGCTGTACGATGCCGGGGTGATGACCGAGAGCGGGCTGGTCCATTTGACGCTCGACGACTGGGGGCGCTACTCGACCGCGACCTATGACTACGACATCGACGGCACCGTGGACGTCAACGTCGTCTACACCTACACCTGCTCACCGGGCTGACAGGTCGCCGTACCTCGCCGACCGCGGCAACCCGAACGCGCGAAGCCTCGGAGCAAGCCGCGGTCAGGCCGCTCCTCCAGCCGGGCGGTGCCAAGCGTCCCTCGGACAGCGTAGTGTTCAGCCGCCCTGACCCGATCGACCACCTCGACCTCGCCCGTCAAAAACGCCACAAACCCCGTCACCAGCGCCCTTGCCAGCCGCCCGCCCCTCACGGCGTCCCCCCAATCCCCGCCGCATCCTGCAACCCCGGCGTCAGCGCCTTCACAGCCTCGGCCGCCCGCAAAGGGTCCACCCCACGCTCCATCGCCAGGATCGCGATCACGAACATGTTGAGCAGCCAGAGCAGCAGCATCGACCACGGCACCCAGCGAAAGGGCGGGTTGTTCCGGATCTCCCGGATCTCGGTCTTGAGCTCGCCGAGCGCCACGACCACGGCCGAGCCGTTGCCGCGGATCTCGGCGACGAGCGCGGCCTCGAGCGGCGTGAGCAGCCCGTCCGCGAGCTGGGCCTGAACCGAGCGGGGCCGCACCGGCGGGATCGCAGGCGGGACCTGGCTGTTGCTCACCGGCTCGGAAGCTGCGACAGGCGCGGCGTCAGCGTTCACTGCGCACCCCCCATCGACTGCGCCGCCTGCTTGATGGCATCCGCGAAGGCGTTGACCAGCAGCTGGTCCTTCGCCGGGTCCACGTCGGGCGCCTTCGGCTTCCGTGTCCTCGTCGGCCTCGGCGAAGTCGGTACAGACTGCGGGCTCGCGGCGGGCGGCCAGACCGGCTGCATGGACACGCCCGGCGCGGGCTTCGCGGCGGGTGCCCGACGCAGGTCGGAGGCCGCAACGGTCTCGGCGAGGTCGCTCCCCTCGCGGTGCATGTTCACGTTGCCGTCGGCGCGCACGTCCTGGACGATCCAGACCTGGCCTCGCCAGGTGACCCGGTCGCCCCACACCCAACCTGACTCACGCTGCCCGATGCCGGTCGCGACCTGGTCGGGCGTCCGGTGGCGCACGTCGAGCTTCTGCTGCCCGCCCGCGCACTGCTTCGCGGCTCGCGCGGCGGCGAGCGACACGCGTTCGGAAATCCGGCGCAGCGTGGTCACGATGTCGGGCTTCTCGCCGCGCTCGATGGCGTCGCGCGCTTGAGAGTAGGCGTCGGCCGCCCGTCGCAGGTCCTCCCACGCCAGCTTCTGCTCCTTGCCGGAACAAAGCGGCGACTTGACGAGCGCCTCGGCACCGCGGAGCAGCTTCCCGGCACGGCTGAGCAGCTCGCTCGTCTCGGTCGTCCCCCACAGCGACTGCCCGAGCTCCTGGAGCGCCTCGGCCTCCTTCTCGGTCGCCGACGCGATCCGGGCGACCGACGTGGGACACGCCGGCGACTCGGGCATCGGGATCTCGGACAGCGGGATGATGCTGACCGCCGGGTTCCCGTTCAGCCCAAACCCGTCGGCGAGGTCCTGCGAGACCCTCGCGGCGGGGGCCTGTCCGCGCGTCAAAGCGCTGGCGTGCGACGTGGCCTTGCCCTTCTCGCGCATCCCGAACTTGGCGACGACCGCCCCGACGTCGTTGACGACGAGCCAGCCGTCTGCCCCTTCAATCGCCCGGAAGCTCGACCTGCCCTTGTACCGCTGGGTCGGGTCCTTGGGCTCGGTGGGCGGCCGAACCGGGTGCTGCGCGCCGTAGTCGGCGTCGACCGCGCCGCGACGATGCGTGTCCCGGTAGCTGCACGCCTCGCTGACGAGGCCGACGACGAGGCCCATGCCCGCGGTGATCGCCTCGGTGAGGCCGGAGCGGGTGGCGGACTCCTGCTTCGCCGCCGAGAACCACTTCTGGGCGCGCTCGAAGCTCGCGGTCCAACGGCCGTCGTTCGTGGACTTCAGGTGCAACGTCCCATACGACGCGACCTTGCGCTCAAGCTGGACCGAAGGGGTGCCGTCGTCGCAGAGCAGCACGCCTTTCCAGAGGCCCTTGAGCGTGGCGGGACCGGCCGGGGGAGGATTCGCCTTCATCCGATGGATCTCGGCGACGGCGTCAGCGGGCGCGGTGTCGAGCTCGGGCGCGTGCGAGGGTGCGAGGCCGAGGTCGGTGCGCCAGACCTTCGCCGGCTCCTTCTTGACCTGGTGGATGAGCAGCCCGGTGTTGTCGCGCGGGCGCATGACGAACGCGACCTCGCCGCCGCAACCGTGGCCGTAGGCGAGCAGGATGCGCGGGACGTCTTCGTCGGCACCAACGATGTTGAGCTTGAACTTTTCCATGTTGGTTCAGCCTTTCCCGAGCTTCGGGAGGAGGTAGACGGCAGCCCCGGCGACGCCGAGACCCAAGAGGAGCCAGCCCCAGCCCGAATCCGTTGGAGTCGGCGGTTCAGGGAGCTTGGAGCTGGGCACAGTCTGGTTGATCTTCGAGAGCTGGTCCGCGATGGACGGGTCGCGCTCGACGAGTGCGACCTCGTCCGACAAGGTCTGCGCCTCCTTGTAGTGGACGACGGCCCACGCGATGCCCATCAGCGAGACGGCGATGACGGCTCCGGCGATGGCGAGCGAGATGATGATCATCGGTGCGATGCCGACCTGGATCGCGTTCGACTTCTCGGCGTCCGTCGCGGGACGTTCGTAGGCCGTGTAGCCGTGAGCGTGCGCTGCCCAGGTCGTGAGCAAGGCGACGACGCGCCGTTCCAGGGCCGCGAGTCCGGGATCGGTCGGGTTCTTGCCCCGTACGATCGCCACGTTGGCCTGTGCCCGGATGATCCGCGCACCGGTGTCCGCGAGCAGCGCCCGATAGGCGACGACCACGCGGGCGAGCGGCTCGGCGCTCTTCGCGGCGGCGGTCTCGATGCTGGCGACGGACGCCGCAGCGGAGATCCGCATCGCCTCGATGCGCTCGGCGACGGAGTCGGAGCTGACGGCGGGGGTGTCCATCTCAGCGCCTCGGCTTGCAGTCGCATCCGACGCCGGACGTGTCCGGGGCGGGCTGGTCGACCGGCGGGGCGACGGGAACGGCGGGAGGGACGGCACCTGGCGCGGCGGGCTTCGGCCCGACGAGCTTCTGGATCTGCTTCTTGACCATCGGGTACAGGAGCAGCGGCAGGATGCCCACGTTGTCCCCGGCGATCTTGTGCGCGGCCTCGTCCGAGACGATCTGGACAATGAACAGGCCGGGGTTGACGGTCGTGATCATCGCGCTCTGGCCCGTGCGGGTTTGGATCCGGGCGCTCGCACCGAGGTGGTCGAACCGTCGCCAGCCGACTAGGTCAGCCGCGCCCTGCTTCACGCGCTGGGCTGCGCTCTGGATGAACTTGCCGACCGGCGCGAGGGCTGCGCCACGCGGCTTGACCTGGGGCGCGACAATGAGCCGTGGCTCCACGCCGACGTAGGCGTCCAGCCAGTTCTCGTCGCCCTCGGTCTCCGGGACCTCGGCCGGTTCGGGGACGTCGAGCTCGGAGTCCGGCTCCTCGATCTCGCCGGGTTCGGCCTCGGGGATGTCGTCGAGCACGGCGTCCTCGGGGTCCTCGCCGGGCTTGCGTGGGCGGGTCGGCTTCTTCGGCGTCCAACCGAGCGCGCGGAGGTCGCTCATGACGTTGCGGAGCCGGATCTTGGTCTTGCGAAGTGCGACCTTCCAGCCGAGCGGGTGCTTGTCCGTCAGGTTGCCGATGCGCCGCTTGAGGGCGCGGGCACGCCGCAGCTTGAAGCGGATCTTCCGATCGGTCGCGTTGGGTCCAGCGATGTCGGCGTCCTCCTCGGGCTGCTCCTCCTCTCGGCGGTGGCGCGGGCGATGGCCGCCTCGGCCGGCACGGCGTCCGGCGACGAGGTCGCCCCCGAAGTTCACGAGGACGGCGGGGATGAAACGGTTCATGCGGTCTCCCGGCGAAGTTTCTGGTGGGGTTTGCGGTAGAAGTCGATCTCGCGCTTGACGCCGCCCAGGCGGACGCGCTCGACGATGCGGGCGTGGCACTCGCGCCCGGTCAGGCGCTCGGGCAACATCCCGAGCCGCGCGCTGGGGTCGTCGAACCAGATCGTCTTGTCGACGATGTAGCGGACGACGCAGTGGTAGAGCCCATGCTCGCCCTCCCGAAGCTGCGTGGTGAGCGCGACCTCGGCCGGGATCGTCGCCATCTTCAAGGCTTTCGCCTGGACGTAGCCGGGGTCTTCGGGCGAGAGCGCCTGCCAACCACGGGCCAGCAGCTCGCCCGCTCGGGCCGCAGCGAGCGCGTCACAATCCTCGTCGCCCTGCGCCAGCAGTTGGATGTAGTCGGACCAGGTCTCGACCTCCTCCCGCTTGTAGACGACCTTGGACTCGTACAGCTTCGGCAGCTTGGGCTGGTCGCGGATCAACCGGGCGTCGCAGCGGGCGAGCCAGTTGAGGAGGCTGACCGCATCGCGTTCGTTGAAGGTGAGGGCGACTCTGATGTCCACGGTGAATACTCCAGGAGGGTGCGAAACTTGGGCAA
>CAIMSU010000077.1 GCA_903844155.1 uncultured Pseudomonadota bacterium
AGGCCGTGTAGGTCGCGCCCCCCGACTTCGCGAGCACCTTGGTGATCGCGGCGGTCAGGGACGTCTTGCCATGGTCAACGTGGCCGATGGTGCCGATGTTGACGTGCGGCTTGTTGCGCTCGAATTTTGCCTTGGCCATGATTGACTCCGCGCCCCGAAGGGCCAGTGAAAAACCGAGTGAAATGGAGCCCTTCTCGAGATTTGAACTCGAGGCCTCCCCCTTACCAAGGGGGTGCTCTACCCCTGAGCTAGAAGGGCCGAAGTGACGAGCGACCGGCTGACCGGTCGCATGGAATGGAGCGGGCGGCGGGATTCGGACCCGTGACCCTCAGCTTGGAAGGCTGATGCTCTACCAACTGAGCTACGCCCGCGCGGGAAACACGACTGAAAAGAACGACTGGCGAAACAGAAAGAAGGGTGGGCAGAGTTGGATTTGAACCAACGTAGGCGTACGCCGGCGGGTTTACAGCCCGCTCCCTTTGGCCGCTCGGGCATCTACCCAAAAAAGGCTGGAGCTAGCGGCGGGACTTGAACCCGCAACCTGCTGCTTACAAAACAGCTGCTCTACCAGTTGAGCTACACCAGCGCCGTGCCGGGGGACACGGCCAGGGGCAGACTCCTCCGGCCGGCGCGCACTAACGCAGGCGCCGGGCGTGTCAAGCGTCCTCGCTGGGGGCGCAAGTCAGGGCGCGAACTCGCCATCCGGCGACTTCGAGAGGATCTCCAACGTCTTTACCTTCACGGTCTCGTGGCGCCCATCCGCCCGGCGAACGTGGATCTCCATGGGCACGACCACACCCGGCGCGACCTCTTTCCAGGTTCGCAAGTCCCACTCGATGGGCCCGGCGCCGGTCACAAACCGCACGCCGTCGAGCAGGCTCGTCTTCGGGTCGATGTCGATCCAGGCGAGGCCCTCGGAGCTCTCATCGCCGCCCGTACCAAGGCGCAGGCCGTTTTCAGCGCCTTCGAGCAGCGTGAATCGCTGCACCTCGGGCGCGTGCAGCATGTCGACGGCCCCGAGCGCCACGGTGAGGATGGATTCGGGCGAGAAGGCGTCGATCGTGCCGACGAGCACGCCGATGTCGCGTGGCGTGACGGTCGCACCGGTCTTGATCCACGCGGTCGCGGCCGTGGTGACGGCGACGCTGTCGGTGCCCGCGCCGTACGTCTTCACGTCCAGGCGACGATTCGTCCCGTCCCGCCAATAGTCCTGGGTGAACGTCACTTCCTTGTCACCGACCCGGAGCGTGCGCTCAAAGACGAAGTGGACCACGGCCCCCCGCGCGAGGGCATCCGAGCCGCCGCTGGGACCGCCGAGCGCCTCGGCCACGCTCGCGACCCACTGCGCGGGCGTCCGAGCCTCATCCGCGGGCGCCACCGGCTCGGGTGCGCCGCCGGGCGACAGCACAAACGTATGGAGGGACGTCGCTTTCTCAAGCGCGGCGGCGGTGGTGTCGGCAGTCTTTTCGTCCCCGAGCCCGTCGATGACGAGGACAAACTCAAAGCCGTGGTTCACGACGAAGCGCTTGACGATCCGCGGCGAAAGCCCTGCCTTCTTCGCCAGCACAACGGCACCGGCCGCCTCCTCCCGCGTCGCAAACGCCCCCGCCTCGACGTAGAAATCCGGCGCACCGGCCGCGGCGAGGTGCACGAACAACGCGAGGAAAATGCCCATCCGGGCTGCTAACCCGCGGTCGCCGGCCCGGCCGTCGACACCGGAACCTCGTCCGCCTGCATCGGCATCGGTTGGAACGTGAGGACAAACACGATGGCGACGAGCGCCGCGACGACCCACGCTCGCGCCGTCAGCCCCGGCTCCTCTGGCACCGGAAGGGGGCGCCACGCCCCACCGACCACCGCCACCAGCCCGAACACCCACCAGCCCTGCCACCACCAGCCCAGGACCGCCATCAGGGCCAGCACCGCGAACGTCCGCACGCGCGCCGACCGCGGGTACAGCGCGTTGAGCACATGCCCGCCATCGAGCTGGCCGACCGGCACCAGGTTCGTCATCGTCAAGAGGCACCCCATCCACGCCCCGAGCGTGGCCGGGTGGTAGGTGTCGTAGCGCCCGGGGACGTGGCCGGTCGTCAGCAGGCCAGCGAGCTTCAACGCGAGGGGGTCGTTGAAGATCTCGACGTGCGTCGGCTCCAATTGGGGCTGGAACCACAGCGGCGGGGCGGCGCCAAGGCTGTAGAGCAGCGTGTACCAGAAGCCCGGCTCGCCCTGCCCCACCGGCGGTGGCGTCCCGGGCGTCGCCCAGGAGACCGTCAATAAAGCAGTCGCAAACGCCACGAAAGCGCCAGCCAGCGGGCCCGCCGCGCCCATCTCCAGCAGCGCTTGCCTCGACCGCGGAAGCGACCGCAGCCGGATCACCGCGCCGAGCGTCCCAAAACCGACGGGGAACGGGATGAACAGCGGGGGCGAGAGCTCAAAACCGTGCAGCCGCGCGACGACGTAATGCCCCGCCTCGTGCACCGAGAGGATGCCCAGAAAACAGGTCGCGAACCAGATCGGGTCCGTCCACGGCGCGCCCTCCGGCGCCCACACCGACTGGTACACCACGATGACGCACAAAAACGTGGCGCAGAACCACGCGAAAGACTGGAACCATTCTTCGCGCGCCTCGGTACGGGGGTCGCGAAGACCGTCCACCCGTTGACCGCCTGGACGCGCGCGCCGCTTCAGTGCAGGTTCTGTCGCACGTTGATCTCGTACGTGCCCGTGTCGCCGTTGCCGCCGACGATCAGGAGGTATTTCGTGCCGCCCGCCAGGTCGGCCTTCACGAATCCCTCCTCGCCGCTGTCCGAGGAGCGCCCGCCGGTGTTGTTCGCGAGGTCGTAGGACGGGCGATCGTCGCTGTCAATCTCGTCCGCGTCCATCAGATCGGTCGAGTAGCTCGCCACGAACGTATCGTTTGTCGCGCCCTGCGCCGTGCAATCCGCGACGAGGATCTGCTCGTACAGGTTGGCAGGCTGGGCCTCGTTGGCGTTGGAGATGCCGTCGAGATCCCAGTCGTTCACGCACGTTGGCGCGGTGCCGGTGTCGCCCGTCTCGGTGCCGCAGGGGTCAAAGGTCCCGCTCGAGTACATCGTGCTCGACAGCATCTGCTGGTAGTAGAGGTAGTCCAGCAGCGAGTGCGGGTAGTCGAAGACCGGGTCGCCGTCACACGCGTCGCTGTCCTTGGTGCCAGCGTGCGTCGGCGCCGGGACGAGATCCTCGGGCACGATCGCGACCCAGGGGTCCTTCGGGCCAAGGTCGCCGCTCGTGTCCTTGAAGTGGCGCTTGAGCCAGACGGTGACCGAAACCGTGGTCCCGAGCGGACGGCCGGTCAGGTCGAGCAGCCAGCGGTCCGTGTCGTCGACGCTACCGGTGCTCTCCGAACCATCGTCCGCCTCGGTGTAGATGAAGGACGAGTCGCAGATGGCACCTTCACCGGTGATGATGCTGCCGTCGATCGGCAGCGCCGGGAGATCGATTTCGTCGACGTCGACCGGGAAGGCGCTCGCCTCCACCGCGTAGTTCACCGTCGTCGGGTCGTTCCAACGAATCACCGCGCCTTCGGTCACACCCGGCGAGGAGGCCTGGATCTCCGCCTTTGCCTTGTCGTACGTCACGTCCGTCATCCGGACCACGCTCACGCCGTAGCCAGCGGTGGCATAGCCATCGAACTCAAAGCCGGGCGAGTAGATGTACGCGAACTGGTTCGAGGTCGTGATCAGATCCTCGTCGATCTCGGTCGGCCTGTCGGTGATCCCGTCCTGGAACGAGTGGTTCTGGCCGTTGAGGTTGAACCCGCTCTGGTAGCCGTTGGCGCCGTAGTAGTTGCCCGGATCCTCGGGGGGCGCGTAGATCGTCGTCGCTGCGGCCATCGGCGGGTAGGCGGTGGCATCGATGATCGGGTTGCCAGAACCGTCGACAACGCCCGTCCCGAGCATGCCGATCTGCCAGGTGAGCACGGTCTTGTCGACCGGCTCGCCCGTCCCCGCCTTGACCGAGTCCTTACCGGTCGTCGACGAGGTCAGGCCCGACTGCATGATGGCCTTCAGCAACGTCGCCCCGCTCCCCGGGCTCTCCGCCTCGGCGCGATCGTAGATCCACCGGAAGAACAGGTACTGCGGGCCGAAGCTCAGGTTCTGGAGGCTGCCGTGCGTGTCCTTGGAGAGCAGCGGCTCCAGGTGCGGCGCATCGAGGTACTTCCAGACGTCGTCGTAATAGGACGCTCCGAAGCCGCACAAGTCCGCACCGACCGTCCCAAGGCCGTCGACGACCCAGTCATCCTCGGCCGTGTACGACGACGGATCGCCCGACGTGTCCGTGGAAACCGGGATGATGACGTGCTGGTTGTAGGAGATCAGCTTCGTAAAGGAGCGGGCGAATTCGCCCGCGAGCTGGTAGCCCGTGTACGAGTCGACAGACGGCGTAACGTAGGGGTTGTAGTAGCCGTACGGGTCCGGCGCATAGACGTACACGACCTCTTCGCCGTCACTGCCGGGGTTCGAGCTGGAATTGAACGGCTTCAGGTCGACGTCCGGCTCCGCGTAGGAGGGCAGGACCGAGGTGTAGTCGAGGTCCGAGGACGACGTGAGCGTGATGGCGTTGAGCTGGGGGGTGATGACGACGCTGACGCGCCCATCGCCGTTCACGTCCGACTCGTCGCCGTACAGCGCGCGCAGGTTGGGGACGATGTTCTTGTCCATGATCTTGACGACGTCCGCCAGGCCGCAGTTGTCGAAGCCGCCGCTGCCGCGCGGATCCTCGACGTCCACGACCCCGTCGCACTCGTAGTCCCAGTCGATCGGCACGGCGACGTCCACCCAGATCTCGACGTTGTCGCCAAGCGCCCAGAGCGTGGTGTTCGCGGTCGCGAAGGACGAGGTGTTCGTCAGATCGTTTCGGACGAGGAACTCGTGGTTCGCCGTGCCGATGTCGGCGGCCGTCAGGACGTCGCTCGGGGGAGGGGCGGAGGTCCAGAGGCCGGGGAGGTTCTCGCTCGGAGTCGGGCGCGGGAGGTGCACCTTCGCGGGCGGGCCGGGCAGCGGCGCGGGGCTCGCGAAGCTGCTCGCGGTGTCCCCGGTCGTGCGATCATCGGCGTAGTACCGCAGCCGATAGCCAACCTTGTTGGACGTGTCGGTGTTGATGAGGACGAGGTAGAACTCCTGGCCGCGGTTGGAGTCGCCCGAGGCATCTGTCAGGTAGACGTCCGTCGTCCCGCTGCCCGCGGTGTCCGAGTCCTGGTAGGTCTGGATGTCGCCGGGGTTGTCGAACTCGCCGCTGTCCCCGCCGCCGCCGGAGTCGCCGCCATGCGTGTCGGTGTCCGTATCGGTGTCCGAATCCGTGTCGTGATCGGTGTCCGTGTCGGTGTCGCCCTGCGTGTCCGTGTCGGTGTCGGTGTCCGCGTCGCCGCCGCTGTCGTTCAGGGAAGTGTCGTCCCCCGTGGCGGAGTGCCAGGGGTGGTCCTTGACGTTGTTGCAGGCGGTCGCACCGACCGTGAGCGCGAGCAACAGGGAGAGACGCGTCATGAAAACTCCAGCGCACAGGGGAGCGCAACGTTCAGCTTACCACAGGGTCGCGACGGGATCGAGCGCAACTGCTCGGGGGAGGCTAGCAGCCCCGTTCGGAGGCCGATTGTCCCCTTCCCGATTCGATGCCTTGAGGCTGCGCGCGGCGGTCGTGCGCGCGGCGCGTGCGGCGCTGGACCAGCGCGGCTTTCTGGAGGTGCAGACCCCGTTGCTGGTGCCCGGCACCTGCCCCGACCGCGCCATCGCGTCGTTCCCGGTGGCGGGCGCCGGGTACCTCGTCTCGTCGACAGAGTACCAGCTCAAGCGGCTTTTTTCCGAGGGGCTGGGAGCGGCGTACACGCTGGGGCCGAACTTCCGGCAGGGCGAGGTCGGCGAGCGCCACAACCCCGAATTCACCATGCTCGAGTGGGGGCGCGCCGGGGCGACGATGGCGGAGGTGGAGCGGGAGTGCGAGGCGATCGTGCGCGGCGCGGGCGACGCCGTCGGAAAGCCCGTGCCGACGACCTTGGCGCGACGAACCGTCCGGGAGCTGATCGGCGAGGTGCACGGGCGCACGATCACGGGCTGGGAGCAGCTCCGGGATCTGGCTGGACCCTTGTGGGCGGACCCCGACGCCCACTGTTCCTGGCTCGTCGACCAGGCGCTGTCCGCCATCGATCCCGATATTCCAACCTGGATCGTCGGCTGGCCGGCCGCGATGACGACCTCCGCGGGCCTCGACTCCACCGACCCCACCGTGACGCAGCGCAGCGAGCTCTACTGGCGCGGCCTGGAGCTCTCCGATGGCTTCCCATTTTGCCGCGACGCAGCATGGCAACGACGGCGGTCCATCGATGAGAATGTGGAAAGGCGCGGGGCCGGCGAGGAGCCCGTCCAGCTCGACGAGCGCTTCCTCGACGCGGTCGGCCAGCTCCCGGAAGGCGCGGGGATGGCGCTCGGCGTCGACCGGCTCTGCATGGCGCTGCTGGAACGGAGCCGCATCGACGAGGTGCTGGCGTTCTCCTGGTCAACACGCTGATCCCACACGAATGTATGACAACCGACGACGTCGCTTTTGCTATGTAGGAAAACTGACGACGTCAGTTTTCCTAGGTGTGCTCCCCGGTCGTCGAATTTCGCGTTTGCGATTGCAGCACGGCTCATGCTGCATTACAGCACAGCCACTCTGGAGTCCCGATGCGTCTGAATGAAGTCCGTGCCCTCGTCACCGGCGGCGCACGCGGCATGGGCCGCTGTTTTGTCGAGCAGGTCCGTGATGCTGGGGGCGTTGTCGCCTTCTGCGATGTCGACGCCAACGCCGTCGCCGAGGCTTCAGTCGCCCTCGGCGTTCCCGGCTTTGCCTGCAACGTCGCCGACGAAGCCAGCGTGCAACGCTGCTACGACGACGTCGTCGCCAGCATCGGCGTGCCCAACGTGCTCGTGAACAACGCGGGCATCACCCGCGACGGCCTTTTCCTCAAGGCAAACCCCGAGACTGGCGAGCCGGTGATGATGGACCTCTCGCGCTGGCAGCAGGTGCTCGACGTCAACCTCACCGGCCCCTTCCTCTGCACCCGCGCGTTCGTCGCCGGCGCTTTCCGGGCGAAGGCCGCCGAAAGCGTGGTTGTCAACATCTCCAGCATCAGCCGGGCCGGAAACGCGGGCCAGCTCAACTACTCTGCCGCAAAGGCCGGGCTCGTCGCGGACACGGTCGTGTGGGCGAAGGAATTGGCCCGGTACAACGTCCGCGTCGGCGCTGTCGCCCCCGGGTTCATCCGCACCCCGATGACCGAGGGGATGAAGCCCGAGGCGCTCGCGAAGGTTGCCGCCGGCATTCCGCTGAAAAGGCTCGGTGAACCGACCGAGATCTGGCAGGCGGTGCGGTTCATCGTGGAGTGCGGCTACTTCACCGGGCGGGTCGTGGAGGTCGACGGCGGCCTGGTGATCTAGCCGACTACGGCGCGTAGCCGGAGCCTGTGGACGTATTGAAATTCGACGACGCGGCGTTGCCGGGCGCGGCGCCGATCGCAGTGGTGTAGGTACCGGTCAACCGGGCGAACCCCGCGCGGCTGACCGAAACCTCCCACCATTCGTTGGTGCCGTCCGTGACCAGAGCGCGTTTGTTGAAGAACACGAAATTGATCATGCCGGTCGAGCCAAAGTCCGACGAGCTGTTGTACGCGGAGTCGATGAACCCGCGGCTGTCGAAGGTGATCGTGGTGACGGTGGGCTCCTCCAGGCTCACCCAGTGCAACGCGTCCGCCGCGCCATCGCTGAAGTCGTACGTCCCCTGCATCGGGTTCACGCCGGCGATCGGCAGGACGTCCCAGGTCGGGCTGGCCACCGTGCCATCGTTCCGTTGGATCTCGTAGCTGCCCACGCTGCCGCTGTCCGCAGTCGGCGCCGTGTCCCAGCTCTCGATGACCACGCGGTACTGCGCGCCCTCCGCGATCGCGAGATCCCGCGCCTGCTGGACGTGCCCGTAGAACTCCTTCGCGGCCTGCTTCGTGCGCCAGGAAGGCATCAGGTTGACCATGGACTGCGAGGCGATCGCCGTCATGATGCCGGAGATCGCGATGACCACCGCAATCTCGATCAACGACACGCCCGCCCTGACGCGACGGCTGCGCGAACGGGTGCTGGGGAGAGCTGCCATGCGGACCTCGGATCGTCCGACTATACCAGATTCCGAACGCGTCGACCTGCACCACGTGCGCGCTGGAGGTGGGAGGACCGCACCATTCGGGATAGACCCGCGCCCGTTGGAAGGAGCGCTGATGCGGATCGGAGTGGTGCTGGAACAATGGCCGGGCGAACGCCGCGTTGCGGCGACCCCCGAGACGGTCGGCAGGCTGCGGGCCCTCGGATTCGAGGTCACGGTGCAGGCCGGCGCGGGCGCGTCCGCGAGCTTCTCCGACGCCGCCTTTGAGGCCGCAGGCGCCACGATCGGCGATCCCACAACCGCGGACATCGTCATGGGCGTCCGCCCGTTCTCCGTCGATCGCGCCGCCTCCGCGCGCCCGGGGCAGGTCTGGATCGCGCACTTCTGGCCTGCACAGCGTCAGGAAGAGCTGGCGTTGTGGGCCGCCTCTGGCGCGACCGTGCTGGCGATGGACCAGGTGCCGCGCATCACGCGCGCGCAAAAGCTGGATGCGCTCTCCTCGCAGGCGAACCTGATGGGCTACCGCGCGATCGTGGAGGCGGCGACCCAGTTTGGCAGGTTCTTCCCGGGTCAGGTCACGGCCGCGGGAAAGGTCGCCCCCGCGAAGGTGCTCGTGATCGGCGCGGGCGTGGCGGGGCTCGCGGCCATCGGCGCAGCGCGGAGTCTGGGCGCGGTCGTGCGCGCGTTCGACACCCGGCCCATCGCCGAGCAGATCCAGAGCATGGGGGCCGAGTTTCTGGAGGTCAAGATCAAGGAGGATGGCGACGGCGGCGGTGGCTACGCCCGCGTGATGTCGCCCGAGTTCATCGCCGCAGAGATGGCGTTGTTCCTCGAACAAGCGAAGGAGGTGGACATCATCGTCACCACCGCGCTCATCCCGGGCAAGAAGGCGCCGCTGTTGGTGACGGCGGAGGCGGTCGCGGCGATGAAGCCGGGGTCGGTCATCGTCGATCTCGCGGCGGAGAGCGGGGGGAATTGCGAGAACACGGTCGCCGGCGAGGTCGCCGACGTGAACGGCGTGAAGATCGTCGGCTACACGGACCTGCCGAGCCGGATGGCCGAGCAGGCGAGCCAACTGTACGCGATGAACCTGTGGCATCTGCTCGACGACATGACGCGCGCCCAGGGTGCGCCCGCGAGCGTGGACCAGGCCGCCGCGTTCCATGTGGACATGGAGGACGAGGTCGTCCGTCCGATGACCGTCTGCCACGGCGGCGCGGTCACCTGGCCGGCCCCGGCGATGCCCCAGAAGACGGCCCCGCCCGTCGTCGCCAAGCCGGCTGAGGTCGTCGCGGTGGCTCCAAAGCCCCCGAGGAAGCCGAAGAAGAAGTCCAGCGGCGGACACGGACACAGCGCGCCGAGCGCGCCGCCGTCAACCGCGGTGCTGATGACCCTGCCGGCCGCAGGGCTGCTCCTCCTTGTGGCGGGCCCGTTCCTCCCCGCCGCGTTCCTCTCGCACCTGATGGTGTTCGTGCTGGCCGTGTTCATCGGCTTCCAGGTCGTCTGGAACGTCACCCCGGCGCTGCACACCCCGCTCATGAGCGTCACCAACGCGATCTCCGGCATCATCCTCGTCGGCGGCATGGCGGCCATCGCCACTGAGTCGGGCGGGGATCTGGCCTCGCCGACCACCATCGTCGCCGCGATCGCCATCCTGCTGGCGATGATCAACGTCGGCGGCGGGTTTCTCGTCACACGCCGGATGCTCGGCATGTTCCGGAAGGAGGCGTAGATGGACGCGCAAACCACCGCAACAGCGGCCTATATCGCGGCTTCCGCCCTGTTCATCCGCAGCCTCGGCGGCCTCTCCAACCCCGAGACCGCACGCGCGGGAAACCTCCAGGGCATGATCGGCATGGGCCTGGCCGTCGGCGCCACCGCCCTGCTGCTGCCGCCCGCTGCCCTGCCCGTCCTCGCCGTCGTCGTGGTGATCGGCCTGGCGATCGGCGGGACGCTGGCGCAGCGCGTCGCCATGACGTCGATGCCGCAATTGGTCGCGATCCTCCACAGCTTTGTCGGCCTGGCTGCGGCGCTGGTCGGCTTTGCGAGCCAGCTTGGCGGGCACCACCCCACGGGTGCCGAGGGTGTCATCCACAGCGTGGCGTTGTACGCCGGCATCTTCATCGGCGCGGTGACCTTCACCGGCTCCGTCGTCGCCTGGGGCAAGCTCGAAGGGAAGATCGGCTCGAAGCCGTTGACGCTGCCGGGGCGGCACGGCGGAAACCTGCTGCTGGTCATCGTCGTAGCGGTGCTCGGCGTGGTCTACGCCATGAACCCAGAGGCCGGCCTGCCGATCCTGCTGATCATGAGCGGCATCGGTGGTTTTCTCGGCTGGCACATGGTCATGGCCATCGGCGGCGCGGACATGCCCGTCGTCGTCTCCATGCTCAACAGCTACTCCGGGTGGGCCGCGGCAGCCGACGGTTTTCTGCTCCAGAACGATCTGCTCATCGTCACCGGCGCGCTCGTCGGCAGCTCAGGCGCCATCCTCTCGTACATCATGTGCAAGGCCATGGCGCGCAGCTTCGTCAGCGTGATCCTCGGTGGTTTCGGGGCCGAAGAAGGCGCCGCACCCGCGAAGCCCGCAGACGGTCAGCCTGTCGGCGAGGCCGTCGCCACAGACGTCGCCACGCTCGTGAAGGAGCTGTCCGAAGCGTCAAGCGTCATCATCGTCCCGGGCTACGGAATGGCCGTCGCGCAGGCCCAGCACCCGGTCTACGCGCTCACGAAGCTCTTGCGCGCGCGCGGTGTCGAGGTCCGCTTCGCCATTCACCCCGTCGCCGGCCGCCTGCCCGGGCACATGAACGTGCTCCTCGCCGAGGCCAACCTGCCGTATGACCTCGTCCTCGAGATGGACGAGATCAATGACGACTTTCCCGACACGGACGTGGTGCTCGTCATCGGTGCGAACGACATCGTCAACCCGGGCGCGCTCGACGATCCGTCATCGCCGATCTACGGGATGCCCGTGCTGCACGCGTGGGAAGCCGCACGCGTGGTCGTGTTCAAGCGCGGCAAGGGCGCGGGCTACGCGGGTGTCGAGAATCCCCTGTTTGTACGCCCGTGTACGCGCATGCTCTACGGGGACGCGAAGAAGAGCGTGGACGCCCTGCTCGCGGGCCTGTCCGCGACGTAACGGGCGTCGTTACAATACTCATCCCGCATTTCGTATCAGCGTGATACGAAATGCGGGATGAGGATTGTCACACGAGCGGTCAGAACCGGACGCGAACATCCAAGGTGTGCACGTTGTGAAACGGGTCGTCGATCCGCACCCGCACGCCGTAGTCGAGGTCGCAGTCCGGTGAGGTGAAGCCGACGCCGCCGGTGACCCAGTTTTTCGTGGCCTCGTTGGCGTAGCCCGCGCGGATCGCCACGAATTGCGCGAAGCCGACGTTTGCGCCAACGCGCCAGTCCAGCTTCTTCCAGTCCCACGTCGTGGTGACCGGCGCGAGTACGTCGCCTTCGAGGCCGAAATACTGCCCAGCATCCCAGCGCGCGCCGAGGCGGAGCTGGCGTGATGTGTCACGAAAGTTGGTCTCGAGCAGGTTGTCGAGCGCCGCGGCGAGGACGAAGCTGTCGGCCGGCTTCCAGGCGCCGGAGACGCCGAAATTGAAGGCGCTCGCCTGGTCGAGCAGGTCCGAAACGTACCAGTCGTAGCGCGCGTCGACCGCCACCGACGCCTTCCGGTTGGAGAACGGGTAGGCGAGGCCGGCGTAGAGGCCCTGGTGGTCGGTGGGGTTTTGGAAGGTGCTGTCGGGCGTCATCCATCCCGGGCGTTCATCCTGCCAGAGCCAGCGCTCGTCGTGGACGTGGCGATAGCCGAGGGCGAGCGCGACGGGGCTGGAGCGGGAGTCCATCGCCCCGCCTCGCAGCGCAAAGTGGGCAAGCGGTCCAAGCTCGGCGCCCGTGTAGATCTCGTAGCGCTCGGTGAGGCTCGCCGTGGCGATGTTCAGGCGCAACGCCCCGATGTCGTTGGGGTTGGCGACGCCGACCAGCCCTGCGCCCGTCGCCCGCGCGCCGATGTCCTCCAGGTCTTCGTCGGCATCGACGCCAGGCTGTGCGGTGCCCCGCGCCGAGGCAACGGCGGGTGCCAGTAGCGCAACAAGCAGGATCGCGCGTGGATCTCGGAGAGTGCGGAGCTTGCCGATGCGCATGGGGGCGACTACTATAGCCGCGCCATCGCCCCCGCAAACCGGTCAAGTTCGGCCTTGAAAGGAGATTCCCATGGACAAGGAACGCACGGAGTTCTTCCGGAAGCTGCTCAATGAACGCTTGCGGGCCCTACTTGTGGAGGCCGGCGCGACCCTCGGCAACCTGACCGAGGACCAGGAAAACCTTGCTGACGCCATCGATCTCGCCTCGATGGAGTCAAATCGTGACTTCCAGCTCCGCATCCGCGACCGCGAGCGCGTGCTCATCCACAAGATCCAGGAAGCGCTCGGGCGCCTCGACGAAGGCGAGTACGGCGTCTGCACCCACTGCGGCAACGACATCGCCGAAAAGCGGCTGATGGCGCGGCCCGTCGCCACCCACTGCATCGACTGCAAGACGGAATTCGAGCAGCTCGAACGGTCCTCCCGAGAGCTCTGAGCCGCGGTGTACGCGCTGATCGGGCTCCTCGCCGGCTGCGGGACGGACGTGCAGACGCCGACCGCCCCCCGACATGACCCGAGCACCGCCTGGGAGGCGCTGCTCGGCCGCATCGTCACGCCCGACGGCCTCGTCCGGTACGACGTGCTGCGCGCCAACCAGGATCCGCTGGCTGACTTCGTCGGCTGGATCGCGATCCACGGCCCGGAGACGGACGGGTTCCGGCTCCTGGACGACAATCGGCGTCTGGCCTGGCACATCAACGCCTACAACGCGCTGGCGCTGTGGGGGGTCCTGCAGGCCTCGGCGTCCGGACCGTTGATCCACTCGGTGAGCGACGTCAAAGGCTTCTTCTGGCTGCAGGACTTTGGCGTGGACGGGGAGCGCCTTTCGCTGCACACCTACGAGACCCGCGACATCCTGCCGACGTACCAGGAGCCCCTCACCCACGCGGCGCTGAACTGCGCGTCGCGCTCCTGCCCGCCGCTGCGAAAGGAGCTTTATACGGCCGCCAACATCCAGAATGAGGTCGAGGACCAGATGCGGGCCTGGATCGCCACGCCCGACACCACGCGCGCTGCCGTCTCCTGGGACGCCTCGTCTGCCCAGTTCGTGTTCAGCCCGATCTTCGACTGGTACGCCCGGGACTTTCGCGATTGGGCGAACGCTGCGACGCCGTGCGACGCCGTCCGTGCCTACGCGAGGGATCCGATCGCCAGCCTCCTCGCCGCCCACCCCGACTGCCCGCACCGGTTCTACGCCTACGACTGGGCGCTCAACGCCGCGCCGCCGTAGCCCATTGTCCGGCCTGGTCGGTGAAACCCCCCGCGAGTGCTACACTCCTTCCACGATGCTCCCCGTCCTGCTCCTGTGCGCGCACGCACGCGCTGCCGACATCTACCTGAGCTACGCGGCCGACGGGACGCCGCTGATCTCCGATTCGCCGCCCCAGAACCTCGACGCGCAGACCCACGCCGACGTGTACGACGACATTGATGTGTGGTGGCGCGACGTGGTCCCCGGCCAGTACCTTCCGAACGGCGTGCCGATGCCGAACCTCGACCGCATCGCCAACTTGAACCAGTACGATTCGGCGTTCACCCAGGCGAGCCAGAAGACGGGGTTGCCGGCTGAGCTGATCAAGGCCGTCGCCGTCGCGGAGAGCCACATGAACCCCCACGCCGTCTCGCCAGCGGGCGCTCGGGGCCTGATGCAGATGGTGCCGAGCACCGCGAAGCGGATGGGGGTGACCGACACCTTCGACCCGTGGCAGTCGATCGCCGGCGGCGCGAACTACCTCGCGCAGCAGGTCAAGGCGTTTGGCAGCTACGAACTGGCACTTGCCGCGTACAACGCTGGTCCCCGGGCGGTGACACAGTACGGCGGCATCCCGCCCTACGTGGAGACGGAGACCTACGTGGCGCGCGTGATCGGGCTGTACGAGCTGTTCCGCGATACCCGCCCCGTCCTGCCGTGATGACCGTGCCGACGAGTGCCTCGCCCGTCCCCTGGTACCGTCGAAAGGCGTTCTGGAACCTGCCGAACGCGATCACCGTGTTTCGCGTGGCGATGGTGCCGGTCGTCGGGTTTGCGCTGTGGACGCGGCCGACGTTCGGCTGGGCGGTGGCTTCCTGCGTGCTCTTTGTCGTCGCGATGCTCTCGGACATCCTCGATGGCTACCTGGCGCGGCTCTGGGACGTCCAGAGCGTCGCTGGCGCCTTCCTCGACCCGCTGGCTGACAAGTTGATGATGCTGACGGCGCTGGTGATGATGATCCCGCTCGGCTGGGTCCCGGCTTGGGCGGTTGTGCTGATGGAATCCCGCGAGCTGGCCATCTCCGGCCTGCGCATGGTCGCGATGAGCGAGGGCATGGTGATCGCGGCGGGCAGCCTCGGGAAGTTCAAGACCTCCTACCAGTCCACCGCCGTCGGCTTCCTGCTCTGGCACTACCCGAGCATCGGGATCGACGCCTACTCCGTCGGCATCCTGCTGTTCTACGTCAGCCTCTTCTTCTCGCTCGCGAGCGCTATCGAGTATTTCTGGGGGTTCTACCAGTACGGCAAGCGGGCGCGCACGACCGCATGAGCGCTCAGCCCCCGTCCAGCGTGGCGGGCATGACCGTTGCACGCTGGCTCGTCCCCGCAGCGCTGGCGTGCGTGCTCCCGTTCCTCGGAAAAGCGCCGGTGATCGACGAGGAGAGCTACCTGTGGCTCGGCAGCCACGTGAACGTGCTGCATCCCTACGACTGGCACCGCGTCTGGCAGCCCTACGGGACGGACGACGGCTTCATCTACGCCCATCCGCCACTCTACCTCTGGTTCATGGCGTTGGTTCGGACGATCTCGTCGTCGGTGCCCCTCGACCGTCTCCTGTGCGCCGTTCCCTTCGTCGCCCTCTATGCCTGGGCGACAGCGCGGTGGGCGACCCGGTCGACCCACCACGCCCACCTCGCCGGAGGGCTCTGGCTGACCGCCGCCACCGTGCAGCTTGGCCTGCAGGACTCGCTGATGATCGACCTGCCAGCGGTGGCGCTGGTCACGGCGGGCCTGGCGATGTACCGCGAAGGGCTGGAGGAGGGCGAGGGCCTCTGGCAAGCCGGTGTCCTGCTCGGCCTCGCGTTGGCGACGAAGTACTCGATGGGGATGGTGGTGCTGCCGGTCCTGTTGCACCTGGGCGTGGCCGTCTACCGGAAACGCATCCCGTGGGAGGTGGCGCTGATCGTCGTCGCCCCCATCCTCCTGGTGCCGCTCGCGGGAGAGGCGGCGATGTACGCGCTCTATGGCCGCGTCCATGTCTGGCAGGTCTGGGAGCACCGGGCCGACATCGCCTCCGGGCCCGCCACCGGACGGTTGGTGGGCGTGCTGGCCCGGGCCGCGCTCCTTCCTTCGCCGCTGGTGCTCTGCCTCGTTCGACCGGCGCTCGCGGGTCTTGGCGTGTTGGTGGGCCTGATGGCGCTGGCGCTGTCGCACCCGACGGGCGCGGACACGTCGAGCCTCACCGCGCTGCTCTGCTGCGTGGCGCTTGGCGGGATGGCGGTCGTGCGCGCGGGCGACGCGGCGCTGGCGAGCCCACTGCGCCGACGAAAGGGGGATCGCGACGACGCCCTGCTGCTTGGCGGCGTGGTCCTCGGCGTGATCGCGGGGGTGACGCTCGCGCACAATTATGCGTCCGCGCGGTACCTGCTTCCAGCGGCGACGCCGCTGGCGATCCTGATGACACGGTCGGCGGAGGAGGGTGCGGGCGGAAAAACGGTGCTGCGGGCGAGCATGCTCCTCTCGGGCGTGAGCGCGTTGGCCCTGTGCATCGCCGACTACCGGTTCGGGCGAGCCGGCGTTGACGTCGCGACGATCGCGGCCCAGCATGTCGACCGCTTGCAGCCCGCCGAGAAGCGGTTCGCCGGAGAGTGGGGATTCCGGTACGCCCTGGAGTCCCGCGGCTGGACGCGGTACCGGCCTGCAGAGGCGCTTTCGCCCGGCACCCTCGTTGTCGTCGCCGGTCAGGAGTCGCCAGGGGAATATCCGCGGGGAACCTGGGAGCCGGTCGACCAGGTCGAGAGCGTGGACCGGTTTCCCCTGCGGGTGATGGCGGTCGGCGACGGCGTCTCGCTCTATGCTGAGACGCTCGGCGCGTTCCCGTTCGGCCTCTCGGGCGAACCGCTGGAGACCGCGACGATCTACCGGGTCGGCGCCCTTCCAGCGCTCCCGCTCGGCGACCCGACGAAGGCCCCGTGACGGCGTCCAGGCGAGGGTGTCTGGTTCGCATCGCCGCCCTCGCAGCGACGATAGCGCTCGGGCTGGCGACGCGGAAGGCACCCGGCCTGTTCCCCGCGTTCATCGCCACCTACGGCGGAGACACGCTCTACGCGACGCTCTGGGTGCAGCTCTTCGGCGGGTTGGCGGCGCTCCTCCCGCCCTCGCGTGGCGGCCCCCGACGCTCGGTCACGCAAATCGCGGTGGAGGGCTTCGGCGTGAGCGCCGCGGTTGAGTTTTCGCAGCGCTTTCATCCGGCGTGGCTGGACGCGATCCGCGCAACGACGCTGGGTGGGCTTGTGCTCGGGCACGGATTCCTGTGGTCGGACATGGTTTGTTACGCGGTCGGGGCGGTGATCGGCGGGGGCCTGGAGCGGGCGTTGCGCGCGGTGTCGACAAGCCCGGCGGCGCGATGAGCCGGGACGCCGGGCTCGGGCGGGCGCTGGAGGGGGCGTTGGTGGGGCTGGACGCGCACGTGCATCGCGATCCCATCCGGTTCCCAGGGCGGTACAAGGCGCCGGGGGACGTCGAGATCGCCGCTGTGTACGCTGCACAGTTGGCGTTCGGACGCGTCGAACTGTTCGGACCGGTGCTGGCGCGGCTGTTCGCGGAGATGGACGCGGTCGGCGGGCCTGCAAGCTGGGTCGCAGAGGGCGGTCCGGACACCGGCGACCCGCTCGTCTACCGGTGGTTCGGGCGGGCCGACTTGCTCGCCCTCGCCGGTGCGCTCGCGCGTCTACAGGCCGCTGAGGGCCTCGCTGCCGCGTTCTCCGGGCCGACGGGGGAGGCGGCGATCGAGGTAGGCGTGACCCGCCTGCGCGCGCTCGTCGACGATCGGTCAGCCCGCGGGCGGTTCTTCGACACGTGGTTCGCGCGCCCGTCGTCGGGCTCGGCCTGCAAGCGCTGGTGCATGTTCCTGCGCTGGATGGTCCGGCCCGGCGCGCCAGACCTGGGCATCTGGACCCACCTCTCCCCGGCGACCCTCGTGATGCCCGTCGACACCCACGTCCTCCGGATCGCCCAGCTCACCGGCCTGACCGACCGGCGCACCGCCGACTGGAAGACGGCCCTGCAGATCACCAGCCGACTTCGGGATTATTCGGCCGACGACCCCATCCGCTACGACTTCGCCCTCGCGCACCTCGGGATCTCCTCGGGATGCACCGGGACGGCGTCGCCGGCGTGCGACGGGTGCGCGATGCGCAGTGTATGTAGGGTCCATGTTCCCGGTTGATCGCCTTCCTCTTCGATGCGCCCTTGCGCTGATCCTCCCGCTGCTGGGCGGGTGCTGCCTGGATTTTGCCCTGGAGTGTCCGGAAACGCTGACGATCACCGGGGTCCCGCCCGGTGACGTCGCCCTCACCGTCAGGTTGTTCGACGGTGCGGAGCCCGCGACCTGCACCCTGCCTGCCGCGGCCGAAACCGCTGCGGATACGGCCCCGGACAGCGGCCCTGCGACAACTGCGTGCAACATGGGCAGCCAACACCGGCCCCTTCGGTCCGGTGATGGCTGTTTATTCTCGTCGCGCCTTGGCTTTCGACCAACTGCGCGTGTTCGTGACCTCCCTTGACGAGTCCACACCTGCGCCGCTGCGGGCGAGCGCGACCGCTGCTGACCGCGTCGAAGGCACGCTTCGTGCGGGGCACGAAGTCGCGCCTTCTCCTTGGCCAGCCAACACCGGCCCCTTCGGTCCGGTGATGGCTGTTTCTTCTGGGTCGGGCCTGCCAAACTCGGTTTTCGGGTTCGTTCGTGACATTCTTGACCCGTCAAGCTTCTGGCGTCCACGAGGCAGGCCCTCCCGTGGCCAACCCGGTTAGAAGGCACGGAACTTGCGGTCGCAAGCTCCGCGCCTTCTGGGTTGGCCACCATCACCTTGTCGGACGGCGTCGTGACCTATTCGCTCCTGAACGGCGACTACCCGCCATCCTCCGGGCATGTGTGGCTCAGGGTCGACGGCGACACGGTCCTCGACCAGGACTTCGCCCCGACCCACGGGCCGCCCGGACACGTCTACGGCGCGTTCTGCCCCGCCAGCTGCACCTCCAGCGACGCGACCCTCGCGGTACCGACGCCCTGACGCTCGGACTCCGACCCGCACGCGCTGGCCGGTTCAGCGATTTCAATTAGAAGTGAAATCCCGGAGGCTCCCGATGCCCGCTGACACCGCCTCACAGCCCCGCTGGAAGGTCGCCTGCGTGGGCTACACCAACGCGTGGCCGCTCACGCGGCACCTGCCGACAACCGGCGAGGGGCCGACCTTCGACCTCATCCCCTGCGTTCCCAGCGAGGCCGCGCGTCTCTTGCGGACCGGCGAGGCCGACATCGGCCTTGTGCCTGTCGCCGCGCTCTTCAACGACGCGCCCGCTGTACCCGGCGGCCGGGAATCCGGCGCCTACAAGATCGTGCCTGGGTTCTGCATCGGATGTGACGGCGACGTGCAGAGCGTGCTGCTTGTCGGCGAGACGCCGGTCGAGGAGTGGGACGCTGTCGCGCTCGACGGTGAGAGCCGCACCAGCGTGATCCTCGCGCAGATCCTCTTGCGCGGGCCGCTGAATCGCCCGGATCTACGGGTGTTTCCCGTTGACGCGGGCACCGGCGCCTTTCATGCGCAGGGCAAAACCGGCGCCGTCGTCATCGGCGATGCCGCTCGCAACCTTCCGGATCGCCTCACAACGCGCATCGACCTCGGCCGTGTCTGGAAGGACTGGACCGGGCTTCCGTTCGTGTTCGCCGTCTGGGCAGGCCGACCCGGCCTGGATCCAGCCGCCATCGCCGGGATTCGTGAGGCGGGGCGCCGGGGAATGCCCGACCGCCTCACCGCGCCCGAGGCCGACCGCGCGTATTTGACCGAGGCGATCCGCTACGAGCTGGACGATCGCGCGCTCATGGGCCTGCGCCGCTTTGCCGCGCTCGGAAAGCGCGCCGGCCTCCTCGCGAACGAGGACGTCTGCCTGTTTGGCCCACCGGTCACCCGGGCACGGCCGGGAATGGCGTCGCTGGACACCCTGCTCGCGCGCGGCGCAGAGGGTGGGCGGCTGACACTGGACGAGGGCGTCCGCCTTGAAACCGAGGCGCGCCTTGAGGATCTCGGGAACGCGGCCCACCTTCGGCGCATCGCGCTGCACCCGGAAAAGGAGGTGACGTACATCATCTCCCGCAACGTGAACTACACCAACATCTGCGTCACCGCCTGCAAGTTCTGCGCGTTCTACCGCCCAAAGAACCACGCCGAGGCCTACGTGCTCACCAAGGAGCAGCTCCATCAGAAGATCAGCGAGCTGGAGGCGAAGGGCGGCATCGAGGTCCTTTTGCAGGGTGGGCTGAACCTCGCCCTCGGCATCGAGTATTACGAGGACCTCTTCCGATGGATCAAGGCCAACTATTCGGTGGCGCTGCACGCGCTCTCGCCCGAGGAGGTGTTCCACATCATGGCGGTCTCCAAGCTCACGATGGAGCAGACCCTCGACCGGCTCATCGGCGCCGGCATGGACAGCATCCCCGGCGGCGGCGCGGAGGTGCTCAACGACGACGTCCGCAAGCGGATCGCGCCCCTCAAATGCACCAGCGACGAGTGGCTCGCGGTCATGCGCATGGCCCATCAGAAGGGCCTACGCTCCTCGGCGACGATGATGTTCGGCGTCGGTGAGACCAGCGCCCACCGCATGGAGCACCTCGTGCGCCTGCGCGAGCTGCAGGACGAATACCACGGGTTCACCGCCTTCATCTGCTGGACGTTCGTGCCAGACAACACCTACGTCCACCCCGGCAACAACACCGCCGCGATGTGGCTCCGTACCAACGCGGTCAGCCGGTTGATGCTGGACAACTTCGACAACCTGCAGGCGAGCTGGGTGACGCAGGGTCCGGGCGTTGCGCAGGCCAGCCTGACCATGGGCTGCAACGACTTTGGGAGCGTGATGCTTGAAGAGAACGTCGTCTCCGCCGCTGGATCGACGTGGGCCATGACCATCGACGACGTCGAGCACAACATCCGCACGGCCGGCTTCATCCCCGTGCGCCGCAACATGCGGTACGATCATTTGCCAACGCCCGGAACCCACGCGGGCGCCCCTCCCCCGGCCAAGTAATGCACCCCGCGCCTTGCGGTGGCGGCGGCATCTTCCTCCCCCTGCCGGGTCGCCCGGGCGGTGGGGGTGCCCGCAGCGCGGAGGGGGGTTCTTGACCGCCGTCCGCGCGATCCGGCCCCATTGGTACTTCGACGGTTCGGAGGCGCACAAAGCGCCGGTGCTCGGCATGGGCGCGGACGGAAGGCTCGCTCCGGGAGAGGGCCTGCCCGTCGAGGACGTCGACGGCATCGTGCTCCCCGGGCTGGTCAACTGCCACACGCATCTGGAGGTCGCGCCGGTGGCGAGGCCGGCGGAGCGCGGGTTCCTGCCGTGGCTCAAGGGTCTGCAGGCGGCCGGGGGCGCATACACCGGCGTTGATCCCGAGAAGTTCCTCGCGCCCGCGCGGGATCGCGCCCGAGCCATGCACGCGGCCGGGACCGGAATGCTTGGAGACATCAGCAACACTGGAATGACCTACGCGATCATCCGCGAGGCAGGGATGCAAGGCGTGTGCTTTCACGAGCGCGTCGGCATCGACCAACCCCACCACCCCGTGCTCGCCGACACGGTCCCGGTCCCGCACGCGGTGTACTCAACGCACCCGGACTGGATCGCGTCCACCGGTCGTGAAGCGCTGGCCCGGGGGCTGCCCTGGACCATCCACCTTGACGAAGACCCCGCCGAAGCCGAGTTCCTGCGGGGCGAGGGGCCCTGGCCCGGGATCCTTCGCGCGTTCGGCCGCAACCTCTCCGGCTTCCACTTCCCGGGCCTCTCCCCGGTGGCCTACCTCGACGCGCTTGGCGCCCTGACCCCGGCGGCGCGGCTCGTCCATTGCGTCTGCACGGGCCCCGAGGACCTGGACCGCATCGCGAACGCATCGGCGACTGTCTGCGTCTGCGTGCGTTCGAACCGCTGGATCACGGGTCAGTTGCCCGACGTCGTCGGCATGCTGCAGCGGGGGATTGTCGTGGTGGTCGGCACGGACTCCCTGGCCTCCTCGCCCGACCTCGATGTCCTCGCCGAGCTGGCCGCCCTGCACCGGGCGTTTCCATCCATCCCGCCGGGCATCGTCCTGTCGATGGGCACCAACCAGGCCGCCCTGGAGGTCGGACCCATCGCCATCGCGCCCACCCACCCCCTCCTCCTCGTCGAAGGCCCCCGGACCCTCGACGATCTGCTCGACGGCACCGTCTGGCCCCGCCGCTGGCTCGCCGACCTCGACCCCTCACACCCGGTTGAAGCCCACCGATGACCTCGCCCGCGTCAAATCCCGTCCTCACCTACGGCCGGATGATCAAGTTCTCCCACTCGATCTTCGCGATGCCCTTTGCGCTCTCGGCCGCCGTCCTCGCCAGTCGCACCCACCCCGTGACCGCCACCCAGGTCGCCCTCATCGTCGGGTGCATGGTGACCGCGCGCTCGTGCGCGATGGGCGTGAACCGCATCGTTGACCGGGCCTACGACGCAAAAAACCCGCGCACAGCGATTCGCGAGATTCCAAGCGGGCAGATCTCCCTGAATACGGCCCGAGCACTCGCGACCACCGCTGCGATCCTGTTCATCGTCCTTGCAGCCCTCCTCAACCCCCTCTGCGGCGCATTATCCCCGATCGCGCTCGCGATCATCTGCGGGTACAGCTACGCGAAGCGCTACACGGCCTTCGTGCACCTCTGGCTCGGGGTGTCGCTCGGGATCGCCCCGGTCGCCGTGTGGATCGCGCTCACCGGCTCGGTCGCAACGGTGGCGCTCATCCTCGCGGGCGCCGTCGCCACCTGGGTCGCCGGCTTCGACATCCTCTACAGCCTGCAGGATGAGGGCTTTGATCGTGGGGAAGGGCTGCACAGCATCCCCGTGGCGCTCGGGCAGAAGGGCGCGATGCTCACCAGCGCGCTGCTTCACGTCGCCACCATCGGACTCCTGGCGATCATCCCGCACTTTTCCACGCTCGGGTTGGGCTACTGGGCGGGTTTTGCCGTCATCACCGGGGTGCTCACGTACGAGCACGCCATCGTAAAGCCTGGCGATCTCTCCCGCATCGACAAGGCCTTTTTCGATCTCAACGGCTACGTCTCCCTGCTGTTCTTCGCGGGGGTCTGCGCGGGAACCTGGGTCGGCTGACCCGTCAGAACAACGGGCGGGGAAAGCTGGAAACCCCGAACCGGTTCCCCTCGGGGTCCACGGCATAGAGCGAGTACGCGCTCGACCCGTCGCCGACGATGTCCAGCGACCGCCAGCGGTCGGCCCAGGCCTGCCCCGACCCCGCCTGGGCCTGGATGAAAAGGCCGTCCCAACCGGCGCCCGAGCCGCCAGCGCGCCCACGCTCGAGCATCAGGATCGCGCCGTCCAGATCGAGCCAGACCGAGCGGATCCCGTCGTCGTCGACATTCCGGCGGATCTCGCGGAGATCCAGCGCGCGTGCGTAGAAGTCCGCCAGGGCCGAGGGGTCCGGCGTGCGAAGGGCGAGGTGATGCACCGGCATCCTCACGTTCTATGCTCCCGCGCGGCCCGACGGGGTACTAGCGCACGTTGGACCCCAAGGAGCCCCTCCCCGCAGCCATCGGCCCCTACGCCGTCGTTCGGGTCGTGGCGTCGGGCGGGATGGCCGTCGTGTACGAGGTGACGGATCCCGAATCCGGCCGGCCGCTGGCGGTAAAAGTCCTGCAGGCCAAGGGCGCGGGCGCCCCGCGCTTCGGACGTGAGTACCGGGCATTGACCCGGATCGACCACCCGAACGTCGTGCGCGTGTACCGGTATGGGATCACCGAGGGCGGACTGCCGTTCCTGGTGATGGAGCTGCTCAACGGCACGGCCGCACAGGTACGGGTGAAGGCCTGCGGCCGGCCCGGCGACCCCATCCGCACGGCAGAGGCGATCCGCATCGCCTACGACGTGGCCGAGGCGCTGCAATGCCTGCACGGCCGCGGCATCATCCACCGCGATTTGAAGTCCTCCAACGTCATCGCGCTACCAGACGGCACCGTCAAGGTGCTGGACTTCGGCACGGCTAGGATGGAGAACTTGAGGGAAGCGTTGACTGAACCCGGGGAGTTCGTCGGCACGTTCCACTACGCCAGCCCGGAGCAGCTCACCGGCGGAAAGGTCGATGCCCGCACCGATCTCTACGCGTTGGGCGTGCTCTTCTACCGGATGCTGACGGGTCGACGACCGTTCGAGGGCGAGGACGCCACCACCCTCGCCCGCCAGCACCTCGAGCACCAGCCCCCGCCCATCGACCGCCTCGTCCGCGGCGTTCCCGCCCCGATCTGCGAGTTGGTGACGCGGTTGTTGGCCAAGTCGGCCTCCGGACGCCCGCACGACGCCGGCGTCGTCGCCGACTTCCTTAGACCCTTCGTCGTCAGCCCAACGCCGCAGCCCGATGATCCGCTCCCGACCCTGCGCTTTGTCGGTCGCACCAGCCACACGAGCGCCATCCGGAAGCTGCTGGACGTCGCGGAACCCGGCTCCGGGCTCATTTTTTGCGGTCCCGAAGGGTCGGGCCGCGGGCGCCTCGTCGGGTATGCGGTCGACGAAGCCACCCGCCGTGGCTGCCGCAGCATCCGCCTCGTCGCCTCCGGCACCGCGCAACCCTTCGCGCCGGTCTGCCAACTCCTTGAATCGGGCCTGCTGGCAGACGGCGACAGCGTCGGCGCTATCCACGCCGGACGGGCCGTGACGGTCGATGGCGTTGACCCGGAGGCCCTGGGGCACGCCCTGGCCGCGCGCGCAGTGCTCGACGATCATCCAGTGTTGTTCGCGATCGAGGCGATGGAGGATGCGGTGGAGGCGCACGTTGCGCTGCTCGCCAGGGTCATGATGGTGCTGGAGCGGCTGGCGGCGCAGGTAGTGCTGGTCGCGGCCTGGGGAGAGGAGGCCCTGCCCGCCACCTGGCCGGGGCTCCGGCTCATGGACGTGCCCCCGCTCACAGGCCTGGAGGTGGCCGTGGTGGCGAGCCAGTGGCTTGGCGTCGCCACGGTGCCACCGGAGCTGGTTCGGCGGCTGGCGGCAGCGAGCGGCGGGATGCCCGCGCCCCTGGAGGATCTCGTGCGGACGTTGCCGCGCGGGAGCTCCGACACCGCGGAGGGACGCGCCGAACGTCGCGATCGGGGCGGACAACTGCCGCTGCCGGAAAACGTCCGCAGCGCGCTGATCATGCGGGTGGAGAGCCTCCCCAACGCCCATCGGCGCGTGCTCGAGGCGCTGGCGTTGGCCGAGGGCGACCTGGACCTGGAGGTGGTGGCCTTCGCGGTCGACCAACCTCCCGCCATCGTCCGCGAGGTCCTGACGACGCTCTGCCGGGAACGGCTGATTCACGCGGTCGACGCTGGCTGGAGCTTTCGGCAGGGGATGACCGCCGAATTCGTGCGCGAGCGGACCCGCCCCACGCGTCGCGCCCTGCTCTGCCGGCGCATCGCCGAGGCGCTCCCGGACCCTCCCGCCAGCCCACGCCTGCCCCTGGTGCTCCTGGAGGCGGATCGCCCCGAAGCCGCGGCGAAGAGCGTGGTGGCCTGGGCGAGACCGCTGATGGACGCCGGGCTGTACACCGAGGCCCTCGGCGGCCTCGAAAAGGTGGTGCATGGTCGCACCCATGCCCCCCACGATTTCATATTATGGCGATTGTACGCCGAATGTATGGCCGTCATCCGAAGCGCCAGCATGCAGACCGATCAGGCCCTCGCGCAGGCCCGTGCGCTGGCGAGCTCTCCGCTCGACTCGGGCGAGGTCGCGCTCGTGGGGGCCGAGGTCGCGCGGGCTCGGGGCGACACGCCGTCCGAACGCGCCTTTCTGGTCGAGGCCATCGAGACCTTCCGCCGGGCTGGGCCCGAGGCCTACGCAGGCCGGGGGGCCGACGCGGGAGCCCGGTTCGCCGATCTGCTCGCCTGCGTCGGCGAATTTGACTCGGCGTGGCGGCTCGCGCGGGAAGGGCTGGACGCACGACTCGCAGCGTTGAACGCCGATGGACCGAGCGCGGCGTGGGACCTGGCCGCGGTGTCCCGGTCGAGGACTGCACTCGCGTGCGTTGAGCTCCAACGGGGCGAGATTGGCTCGGCAGAGCGGCTTTTTTTGGAGACCGTGGAGACGGGGGGATCCGACTGGCGGGCGATCGCCGGGCTGGCGACGACGCTGCGACTGCAGGGACGGCTGTCGGAGGCCCGCCGCATCCTCGAACAGACGCTCATGCGCGCGCGCATCCATGCCCCTGCGCCGCTGCTCGCGACGATCTTGATCACGGCCGCCGAGCTGGACATCGACCTCTTCCGCTCCGGCCTTGCGCGGGACCGGCTCCATCAGGCGGTCGACGCCCTTAAGGGCCGGCCTCCGCCCGCGCTGGACGCCCCGCTCGCGCTGCTCCGCGCACGGTTGCTGGACCTCTCCGGCGATGCACAGGGCGCCATGGCGACGGTCGAGGCGGCGCTGACGCGCGCTGAGGCCCGCGGGTGGCGATTCCACGCGGCGGAGCTCACCGCCCAGCGTGGCGTGCTCCTCGGGCGGCTCGGTCGCGACGGTGAGGCGATGATCACCTCCAGCTCCGCCGTGCGGACGCTGGTGAGGATGGGGGCGTTGACGGCGTTGGCTGAGGTGCTCGTTGCTGCCGTCGACCGGGGCGAGAGCCTTGACCCCTTGCTCCGGGGTGAGCTGGAAGCCTGGGCCGAGCGCCAGCCCGTGCGCCTCGCGCGCCTCGCGCTGTTGACCGACGACGTGCGCCACCAGCACATCGAAGGCGGCGTGGAGCCAGAGATCGCCCGCAACCGGGCCCAGAACCTGCTGCGCCAGCTCACCCAGATGCAGAGCACGGAGGACCGTGCGAGCTTCCTGCTCCATCCCCGCCGGCAGAACCTCCGGGCCTAGCTCACCGATCCCGGGCTACACTGCGGCCATGTTGCTCCTCCTCCTCGCCTGCCTCCCCGTTGCCGTAAAAGGCGACGCCCCAAGCCCCGACTCCTCCTCCGACACCGCCTCGGACACGTCGGCCGACACCGACACGGACACGGATTCGGACACCGATTCCGACACGGACTCCGATACGGACACCGACACCGACTCGGACACCGACACAGACTCGGGCACCGCGGCCACGTTGAAGGTGGGCGTGTACGGCGAGACCGGGATGTACGAGCTCACGACGAACACCGACGGCTCCGCGCACTTCGACTCCGCCTGCGCCTACGCGGATATCGCATCGACGCCGATCGCCAGCGGGGCGCTCGATTGGACGCTGCAGTGGTACTCCACTGCCGGGGCCAGCAGTGGCACGCCCACTCACGTCGTCCTGAACGGCACGCTCGCGGGCGACGTCATCACCGGGAACCTGGTCTTCGACGACGGGACGACGAACCCGGTCGTCCTCACCTACGGTGTCGTCTACAGCGGACCGGTCTGCCGGTAGCGAGCGTCGGCCGGGATACTTCCCGCGATGGAGGCTCCCATGCCGTGCTCCTCGGGTCTGTCGTCAGTGCGCATGCTGTGCCTCGCCGCGCTCACCGCCGCCGTCGGGACCGGGTGCACCGGCAAGACCGTCGACGACACAGCGATCGGCTCGACATTCCCGGCGAATTTCATGTGGGGCACCGCCGTTGCCGGCTTCCAGGTCGAGCCCGGCTGTCCGACGATCCCCGAATCCGAGTGCGAAGATCAGCACAGTGACTGGTACCAGTGGGTCACGGACCCCGAGCTGATCGCGGACACCAACAACCACCTCTCGGGTGAGCCGCTGTCCGACGGCCCCGGCCACTACGAGCTCTACGACGAGGACCTCGACAACGCCGTCGCGCTCGGCACGACCGCCTTCCGCACGAGCATCGAGTGGTCACGGCTGTTCCCGGACGGCGCGGCCGAGCAGGCCACCACGGTCGACGAGCTGATGCAGTACGTCGACCCGACCGCACTGGCCTATTACAACGCCTACTTTGACGACATCGTCGCGCATGGTTTGACACCGCTGGTCACCCTCAACCACTACACACTGCCGCTCTGGATCCACAATGGCAAGGCGTGTCACGCGGACGTTGACACCTGCACCGACCGGGGCTGGCTGGACCTGCCGCGCATCAAGCCGGCGATCGCGTTGTATGCCGGCTTTTGCGCCCAGCAGTTCGGGGATCGTGTCGATTGGTGGGCGACCGAGAACGAGCCGTTCGCCGTCGTGCTCTCAGGGTACCTGATCCCCAGCGCGGACCGGACGAATCCGCCGGGCGTGAGCCGCGCCGACCTGGCGATCCCGGTGGCATTCAATCTCGCGGAGGGGCACGCCGCGATGTACGACGCCATCAAGGCCTACGACACCGTGGATGCCGATGGCGACGGCGTTGTGAGCATGGTCGGCGCTGTTCCCAATCTCGTCGCCACACAGCCCCTCGACCCAACGAACGCACTGGACGTCCAGGGCGCGGCCGACCTCGACTACGTCTACAACCGCATCTACCTGAACGCCACGATCAACGGGGACTTTGATCGGGATCTCGACGGTATCGCCGAGGAGCACCGCGACGACATCGCCGGGCGGATGGACTATGTTGGTGTCAACTACTACACACGCATCACCGTGAAGGGGCTGAGCGTGCCGTTGTTTGGCGCGTATCCGAAGACAGACTTTTACCCGCAGGTGCTGTGGGAGGAATACCCAGCCGGCATCGCCGACGTTGTGAACCTCGCCAACAGCTACGGCCTGCCCGCGGTCATCACCGAGAACGGCACACAGCCGACGGACACCAGCGGCGACGACTTCCTGCGCCCCCACCTGCAATCCCTGCTTGGCGCGATGGACGCGGGCGCCGACGTGCGCGGGTACTTCTATTGGACGCTCGTCGACAACTACGAGTGGAACCACGGTATGTCCTACAAATTCGGGATGTACGATCTCGACACGACGACCAAGGCAAGGACCGAGCGTCCGATGGGGCAGACCTACTCGGACATCATCGCCAGTGGCACGCCGTGACGCATTGTGCCGACCACCGGATAGACGCCGCCGATGACTGATCCCGTGTTTGGCGAAGCCACGTGGACACCCGGCTCGCCCGCGGTCCGCGAACAATGGCGTCTCGACCCCAGTGTTGCGTTCCTGAACAACGGCAGCTTCGGTGCCACGCCTCGCGTCGTGCTCGACGCGGTCCGCAGCATCCACGCCGAGATGGAGGCCGAGCCCGTGCGGTTCTTCGCACGCGAGCTGCCGGATCGCATCGCTCTCGCGCGCACAGCCGTCGCCGGTTTCCTCGGCGCCGACGAGCCCGGACTCGCGTTCGTCCCCAACGCGACCACCGGCGTGAACGCTGTGCTGCGCTCCTTCCCGTGGCAACCGGGCGATGCGCTGCTGCTCGCGGACCAGACCTACAACGCCGTAAAACAGACCGCGCTGTGGATCTCGCGGCGCTACGGCGTGGATCTGCAGTGGGCGAAGCTGCCCTTTCCGCTGGAGACGCCCGACCAGATGGTCGCACCCTGGCTGGAAGCCGCCAGCCCCCGGACCCGGCTCGCGGTCGTTGACCACGTCTCCTCGCCGACCGCGATGATCCTGCCGGTTGAACGCATCCTTTCGGCCCTGCACGACCAGGGCATCCCGGTGCTGGTGGACGGCGCCCACGCGCCCGGCCTGCTCCCGCTGGACATCAGCGCGCTGGGAGCCGAATTCTACGTCGGCAACCTGCACAAGTGGGCCTACGCGGCAAAGGGCTCCGCGATCCTTCACGTGTGCGAGGCCTGGCGCGATCGCATCCAGCCCGTCTGCATCTCCCACGGGTACGGGCAGGGGTTGCGCGCAGAGTTCGACTGGACCGGCACGGCGGACCTCTCGCCCTGGCTCACAGCGCCCGTGGGCCTGGACTTCTGGCGCCGCCTCGACCGGACCGCGACCGACGGACTCGCCGCCTCGAATCACCGCCTTGTCCAGACCGGGCGAACGCTCGTCGCCAAGGCGCTCGGCACCGATCTTCCGCACCCCGACGATCCCGCGCTCTACGGCCCGATGGCGGCAATGCGCTGGCCCGCGCCGTTCTCGGGCGACTTCCGGCAGGTCTTCGATCTGAACCGCCGGCTCTACGACGACCACCGGATCGAGGTCCCCTTCACGGCGATCAGCGCGGACAGCCCCCACATCTGGCTCCGCATCTCCGGCCAGGCCTACAATCGGCCCGCGGAGTACGAGCGGCTCGCCGAGGTGCTCAAGAGCGGCTGGCGCTGACCGGACGCGACTGCAGGTGGTGACCTACCGCCGCTCCTTCAGCTCCCGCGCGACCTCCCGCTTGTCCTCCTTCTCGCGCAGCACGTGGCGCTTGTCGTGGAGCTTTCGGCCCTTCCCGACGGCGAAGATGAGCTTCACCCACGGGCCTTTGAAGTAGAGCTCCAACGGCACCAGCGTGACCCCCTTCTCTTTGACCAACTGATGGAGCTTCTGCGACTCCTCCCAATGCAACAGGAGCGGGCGGGGCTGCACGGGCTCATGATTGTAGCGGTTGGCCTGCGCGTAGATGGCCACGTGCGCGCCCATCAAGACGGGCCTCCCGTTGTGGAACTCGACCCACGCTTCTTCGAGCGTCACCCGGCCGGCGCGCATGCTCTTCACCTCGGAGCCGGTCAGGATCATGCCGGCTTCGTACTGGGTTTCGAGGTCGAACTGCATGTGCGCGCGACGGTTGAGGCACACGGTCCGACGGGCGGGCTTCTTGTCGGCCATGAGTGGGGCTATCCGGATTTGCGATCCTTGTCCCCGCGATAGCCTGACGGCATGCGTGTCGGCACTTGCGCTCTGTTGGTTGGGTTTGCCGCGTGTCGCACGCAGGCGGCGCCGCCGCTGGGCCTTTGGGAGGCGAATGGCTACCTTTTCGGCCCGACCGACGTCTACGACAGCGCCTGCCACGACCTCGGGAGCCTGCCCGCTGGTCCGGTCCACCTGCGCGCGCGCGGACTCACGTGCGACGAGGTGCTCTGCGCAAAGCCGTTCGGACCGCAATCCACCTGCTTCGACCACTGGAACGCCGCCTACTCGGGGCTCGGCGAGGACGCTGGGACCACCTGAAGCCCCACGATGAGCCGCTGGCCGTGCTCGCCGACGGGTCGCCGGTCGTGGCCTGGTACGATCCGGAGGGCATCGCGCCGTCCGAAGTCGCCCCCGTGAACGTGGCCGTGGAGCGGACCACCGCCTCCGGAAAGCGCTACGAGTGGCTGGCCGAGCCCACGATCGAGCCTGCCTGGGCCGCGGGGGTGTTCGGTGCGAATCCGGATCACGGGACCTGGGCCGCGCTCTACTGACCGCCGGCCGCCATGGTCGTCACCGTTCGCCAGTTCCGCGCCGTTCCCACGGTGCCGAGCCGATTTTCGAGCCAATCGAGGGTGAGCTTCGTCTTCGCAAAACCCCGCGGGCAATGGCAGTAGACCTCGCGTCCGCGCACGACGCATTCGTCCGGGGGCGAGCGCGCGGGGTCGAGGGTGGCGATCTGCGCGTCACTGGGCGCATCGCGGAGGAGGACGACCATGACGATCGACGGGTCGGCGCCCGGGTAGGGGCCTGCGGCCACGACCTCGGCCAGAGCGGAGCGGGTGCGGACGACAACGGGGACGGAGAGGCCCAGCTTGTCGAGGATGGCGGCCTCGATCCCGGCGGCGACGGAAACGTTGTCCGTGACCGCGACGGGCGTGAACCAGAGGTTTCCGCTCTGCACGTAGGTCTTGACGGCGCCGTGCCCGAGCCCGACGAACACCCCGCGCAGCGCCTCCATCGTCACGCGGTTGTGACCGCCGACGTTTATGCTCCGCAGAAAAGCGACGTGGGACATGCCCCACACGTATCGCAGGCCTACGCCCGCGAAACGGCGATGGCCACAACGTTTCCATCGGGGTCGGCGTAGTAGGCGACGCGCTCTCCCCAGGGGCGATCGGCTGCAGCGCTGAGCGGACGGGCGCCGACCGCAGCAAGCGCCGCTTGTGCCGCCACGAGGTCCTTCACTCGAAAGTACAGCTCTGTCGCGGTGATTCCCGAGCAGCGCCCGGGGCTTTCGCCGACGTTCCGCGCAAACCCCTCCCGCAGGTAGAGCCCAAGCCCGAACCGGCCCTCCCCGGGTTCGGGCGCCAGCTCCACGTAGACGGGTGTCTTGACGACCGGCCGAAACCCCAGCCCGTCCGCGTAGAATTTCACGGCGACGGCAAGGTCGGCGACGGCGAGGATGAGGAGGTCGGCCATGCCAGCGCTTACCCCGGGGTCGAACGGAACGGCGGCCCGCTCCGGGGCAAGGCAGGGTTCGGGATGCGTCACGCAGGCGCGCGGGAACCCGCCGGGGGCCTGCCGAGCCGCCCAAAGGAGCCGCAGGGTCACCCCGAAGTGCAGACGGGCCGTGGTTTCCGTGCAGAGCCGCGCCGTCGCGAGCAAACCGCTGGCCGGCGGCGTCCGAGCGGTTACCCGCCGCCCAACTGGAGTCCCCTTGTCGCCTGCCCGTCGCACGCTCGCCGCCGCCCTCATCGGCGCCGCACTTGTCCCCGTCGGCCTCGCGTTGCACGCGTGCAGCCAGCAGGAAGCGCCGCCGCCCAAGGCCGAGCCGAAGCCCGAGGTCAAGCCCTTCGTCCCGCCCGCGCCCGTGCAGGAAGCGCTGGTTGGCGGCCCATATCCGTCATTGCTCCTCGCACAGGCGCAGTTCTACGATGGCGACGGCGGAAAGCCGGTCCCCGGCCCCGCGCTCCTGACGATCGCGCGAAAGGCAGCCGACGGCTGGAAATTCAGCCGGATCGAAGACCCCGACTCCAACGTCTTCCACAAGGCGTTGCCGTACGACGGCGGCATCCTGACCATCGGCGCCGAGAAGGCGCTGCTCAAGAAATGGACGTTTGCCGATGGCAAATGGAACCAGGAGACGCTCTGGGCGCCGGCTCCCTGGGGCGGCAAGTTCAACCGCATCCGGGACGTGGAGGTCGGCGACGTGAACGGCGACGGCAAGGACGACATCGTCATGGCCACGCACGATGCCGGCGTCATCGCCGTCGGCCAGTGGAAGGACGGCGCGCCCGGGCAGCCCGCGCACCTCGACGTGACCGAGCTGGACAAGAAGCCCGACACCTTCGTGCACGAGATCGAGATCGGCGACATCGATGGCGACGGCATCAACGAGTTCTTCGCGACGCCGAGCGACCGCAACAAGGCCAGCGGCGAGAGCCAGCCCGGCATGGTCGTGATGTACAAGTGGGACAAGGCCGCGGCCACCTGGCATCGCACGATCGTCGACCAGTTCGCGGACAGCCATGCCAAGGAGATCCTGGCAGTGAAGCTGGATGACTCGCCCGCGGCGAAAGGAAAGGGATGCGACTTCTTCGCGGTGGTGGAAGCCGCGGCGGTCATGGAGAACGGCGCGACGAAGATCGTCCACCCCGTCGAAATCCGGCATTACACCTACGACAAGAAGACCGGCACCTTCACCCACTCCGTGGCAGCGACGCTGGACGACAAGCAGAACCGCTTCCTCGTCCCCGGCGACCTCGACGGCGACGGCAAGAAGGAGCTCGTGGCCTGCGCGATGAAGACCGGCATCTGGGTCCTCAAGGACAACGGCGACGGCACATGGACGCAGCAGAACATCGAGCGCAACAGCTCCGGCTTCGAACATTCGGCGTGGGAGGCCGATCTCGACGGCGACGGCAAGCTGGAGCTCTACGTCGCCTCGGACGATCAGCGCGAGCTGCGCGAGTACAAGTACAACCCCGCGACCCGCCTGTACGACAAGACCGTGCTCGGGCCGATCAAGAAGGGGACGATCACCTGGAACATCACCTCGGGGTCGTTCTGATCCCTTAGGGCGGCTCGGTCGGCCCCGCGCCGGTGCCAAACGGGGACCATGGAACGCCGCATTGCCCGTGCGCGGGCTCCCTCGGGTTACCCCATCGCGTGCCGCCAGAGCCCCCCCCGATCGCCTCCCGCCTCGGCCGGGCGCGGGCGATGGCCCCAGTCGCGCTCCTCGCCTTCGCGGGCGCCGTGGCGGCCACGTTCGTCGCGGCGTTCGCGCCGACGCAGACCATCTTGTGCAACTTCGTCCACCCGGATTGCCTCGGCAACCATTGGCTGATGGTGTGGGTGGCCGAGCAGGTGATGCACGGCCGCAGCATTCTCCACAACGACGCGTACTATTGGCCCATCGGCGACGCACCGTGGCTGGCGGGTAACGGCAGCGAAGGCTTCTTGTATCTGCCTTTTCAGGCGGCAATGGGCTGGCCGCTGGGTTCGAACGTCTACCTGATCGGCATCCTCGCGCTCAATGGGCTCGCGGCGTTCGCCCTCGCGCGCGCCGCGGGCGCGTCCACGCCGGCATCCCTCGCGGCCGTGCCGACCGCGACCTTGTCCATCTACACGCTTCAAGAGCTTGGCGCAGGCCGGTTTTCGCAAGTCAGCATCTGCTGGCTGGGGTTCTTCCTGGCGAGCTGGCTTCGGCTGCTCGCCGAGCCCACCGCGCGCCGGGCGCTGCTCTCGGGCCTGCTGCTCGCTGTCACCTCGCTATTTTACTGGTACTACGGCCTTTTCGGTGTGCTGGCCGGGGGCGTGCTGCTCCTCGCCCGGCGTCCCGCCGGGTCACTTCGCCCCCTCGCCGTCTTCGCGGCCACGTACCTTGTGCTGGTGCTACCGCTCTTGTTCGTCTTCCTGCGCTACTGGGCGAGCATCCCGGGCACGGGCGAGGAGCAGTTCCCGCACCCGCAGTCGTTCGGCGACAGTTGCTGGCCGGGCATCCCCTTCCTCGTCACGGGTGGCCGACACTCCGGACGGGCGCTCCCGTTCACCACGGTCATCCTTGCTTTTGTCGGGCTCACCCACTCAAACCGTCGCGTTGCCCTGGGCCTGGGTGGCGTCGCGTTGCTGTTCGCCGGACTCATGGCCGGGCCGCTCATCCCGCACGGGCCCTACGAGTGGATCTACGGCCTCGCCCGCCCCCTTCAGCGGTTCTGGTGGCCCTACCGGCACGTCGCGGTGCTGAACTACACGCTCATCACCCTCGCGGCCCTCGGCCTCGACCGGCTCGTCGATCTGTACCGGACGCGACGACCTATGAAAACTGACGTCGTCCGTTTTGATACATCGGCGGGGCTGGGCTGGGGGCTGGCGCTGTCGATCCCGCTCCAGTTGCAGCTCCAGGGCGCGCCCTGGCACGCGCAGTTCTCGCACGTCACTGCACCCGAGCCGTTCTACGCGAAGGTCGCGAAGCTGCCGGGCGCGCGGATGATCGAGCCGCCGCTGGCACCGGCGCTGGCCAGCAGCGAAACCCCTTTGATCTACCAGCTTTATCACCACAAGCAGCTCCTGAACGGGCACGCCGAGTGGGTCGACCGGGTGCGCCCGAAGGCCTGGGACACGTTCGTCGCCCAAAACAGCTTTCTCACGGAGATGCAGGCGTTGGAGATGGGAAAGGTGAACGGGCCGTTCACGTTCCGCGCCGAGGACCTGCAGGCGCTGCTCGACCAGGACGTGCGCGTGATGGTGGTGAACCGCGAGTACTTTCCGGTCGCGTTCAACGGCCTCACCACCAGCTACTCCGCGTTGTTCAACGCGCTCTTTGGCCCGGCGACCGCCGAAGGAAAGCGCGCAGACGCCTGGGACATGGCGCGCTGGAACCATCAGAGCAGCGTGGACATCCCCCCGTTCGCCTGGCCCGCGAATGTTCAGCCTGGCGGCCCGGATCTCTCGATCCTCGGCATGCACGAGGCCTCGATGGGCTTCACCATGCCGGCGATGGGACCGCAAAAGGGCAAGTAGTGCCCCAAACCCTCACCCAAACAACCCGAGCTGGGTGCCCGTCCCCGGCCGGCGGAACGTCGATCCCGCGACCGGCTCCGCCTTCTTGTCCGCGAACGAGGGCGTCGCCGAGCTCTCGCCGGTGTGAGTGCGCAGGCCCAGCCGGCGACACGTCAGCTCAAAGAGCTGCTTCGTCGCCGCCCATTCCTCGCCGTGCCCCGACATCCGCTCGCCGAACCGTGCCTCCTGCAGGCGCCCCTCCCGCGCCCGCGCCAACCGCGCCAGCACGCCTTCCGCGCGCGTCGGCAACGTGGCCCGCAGCCGCGCGCTGAACACCTCCTCCACCGGTCCCGGCAACCGCACGAGGATCATCGCCGCGTGCCCCGCCCCAGCCTCCGCGCACGCCCTGAGGATCGCGGGGATGTCCCGGTCGTTCAGCCCGGGGATCACCGGCGCCACGTTCACGGCGACCGGCACGCCCGCTTCGTGCAGCCGCCGCATCGCCTCCACGCGCCGTTGCGGCGACGGCGTCCCCGGCTCGATCGCCCGCGCCACGTCGGCATCCCAGAACGGCACCGAGAACACGACCTGCACCTTCGCCTCGGTAGCCAGCCGCGCTAGCACGTCCACATCCCGCTCGATCAACGCCGCCTTCGTGATGATCGCGACCGGGTTCCGGTACTCCAGGCAGACCTCCAGGCAGGCGCGCGTCAACCCCCAGCGGTACTCCAACGGCTGGTAGCAGTCGGTGTTCCCCGAGAAAAGGATGGTCTCGCCGAGCCAGGCGCGATGGTCGAATTCCTCGCGCAGCAGGGCGGCTGCACGCGGTTTGACAAGGATCTTCGTGTCATGATCGGTGCCGGCGCCAAAGCCGAGGTACTCGTGGGTGGGGCGCGCGTAGCAGTACGCGCACGCGTGCATGCACCCGCGGTAGGGGTTGAGGCTCCAGCGATGCCACAGGTCCGGGCTCTCGTTTTTCGAGAGGATCGAGCGCGTGTCGTCCTCGTAGACCGTCAACCGCGCGAGGTCCGGCGGCACCTCCCAGACGAGCTCCCGCGCGTCGAAGCGAGCGACCGGGTTCGCGATGGCACGGAGCATCCGTTCAGTATATCGCCGCACCTCCGGCCCGCAAGGGGTTGGGCGGGCCGAACGCGAAAGACCACGTTAGCCGCCCGTTCGCCTGCCTGCCGCGCTTCCCCACTCCCCGATTCCCCGAGTCACGACCATGGCCCTCACGTACTTCCAAGGCAAACACGTCCTCGTCACCGGTGGCAGCTCCGGCATCGGCCTGTCCGTCGCCCGCCAGCTCCTCGGCCACGGCGCGACCGTCACCATCCTCGCCCGGCGCCAGACCCTCCTCGACGACGCCCGGACCGCGCTCGCGACCCCCGACCGCACCCACACGCTCTCCGTGGACGTCTCCAACGAGGCCGACGTGACCGAGAAGGTCGGCGCCCACATCCAGCAATACCCCGCGGACATGCTCATCAACAACGCGGGCATCGTGATGCCGGGGCGCTTTCTGGAGCTGGAGTACAAGCACTTCCGCGAGATGATGGACGTCAACTACTTCGGCACCATCCACATGTGCCGCACCGTCCTCCCCCAGTTCGTCACGCGCGGCGGCGGCCACGTCCTGAACGTGTCGTCGATGGCCGGCGCCATCGGCATCTACGGATACACAGCCTACGCCGCCAGCAAGTTCGCGATCTGCGGCTTCTCCGAAGCCCTCCGTGGCGAGATGTGGCCGCACAAGATCCGCGTCTCGGTCTGCCTGCCCCCGGACACCGACACCCCGCAGCTCGCGTTTGAGAACCAGTTCAAGCCCGCCGAGACCAAGGCCATCGCCGGCACGGTGAAGACCATGAGCGCGGACGACGTCGCCAGCGCCATGCTCTCCGGGATGGCGGCCGGTAAATACGAGATCGTGCCCGGCATGGACGGGCAGCTCACGGTCGTCGCCAGCCGATTCCTGCCCGGGGTCACCCGCTGGGTGTGCGACATGAGCCAGAAGAAGGCCAAGCCGGAAGCAAAAGCGTAGCGCCGCGCGGGGTTTTTCGGGTCTTTTGGGCGGCTCGCCCGGCCCTTCGCCGATCCCGATCCCGCCGTGGAACGCCGCGCGGGCCCCCGCGCCGCGTCGACGCGCGGCCGCCGAGCTACCCCGCGGCCTTGACCGAGCCCGCGTGCGATCCGTCCGGGCAAAGCACCCGAACGTGCATGTGGTTGTCGTGGTTCGGCGCGTGGCGCAGGTACCCGGTGCGCGTCCACGGGTGGTTGTCCGTCGGGAACACGTCGTCCGCCTCGGCCTCCGTCAACAAGCCTGCGTGCGTCGTGTAGGCACGCAAGCGCGCGATGTGCGCGTGATCGAGCAGGATGAAGTCCACGTACCCCGTGTCGAGGAACGCCTCGATCAACGCCCAGTTCGCCACCACGTCAAAGTTGTCGCCAAGCACCTCAAAGCCGCCGTTGGCGTTCTGATGCGCTCCCGTCGAGTAGATGCCGATGTCCGCATCCACGCCGCCGCGATGCGTGATGTGGCCGGACTGGAAGCCGCCGTGCTCGTGGGAGACGTCCCCGATGTTCACGGGCGACGCTGCAGGCATCAACCAGCGCATGTGCCGGGTCGCGGAGACGATCGCGTCGATCATCTCTGGGGTGCCCCACTCGTTGTCCGTGATGCCGCGCTTGAAGAACAGGGGCAGGTCCGGGAGCTGCACGCCCCCTTCCAGGTACTGGTCCGAGCAGCCGACCGCTCCCGTGTCAACACCCTCAGCCGCGTCCGTCGCCTCGGTTTCCGCCGGAACCACCTCGCCTTCCAACGACGGACCAAACTCCGCGCCGGTTGCGAACATCGTGGACCAGAGGAGGAGGGGGAGCAGCAAATCGGACCTGAGGGAAGGGAACGGCGACCATACCAATCCCCGCCACGGATGGGAACCCGGGTGGAACCTTTTTTACACACCTGTCCATCGCGCCAGGCGTCACGGAAGCCCGGTTGACGGTCAGAACAGGCGTTGCAGGCCTGTTTCAGCAAAGCACGACCATCGGCCGTTCGCCACATCGGAGTTGTCACGATTTGTCGCGCGCCTGAATGCCGTTCGCGCTTTCGGTCGATTGCGCCGCGATATTGACGCGTCAACACTAGCTCCGCGCAGGTGCAACCCCGCTTACGCACCTCCGGCCGCGAGGATCTGGCGCCCGCTACCCGTCGGCCCAGCTCCGAAGCGCGTCCAGGAACCGGGCACCGTAGCGAGCGAACCGCTTCTCGCCCATCCCGTGGATCGCCATCATCGAGCTGCGGGTCACCGGGCGCTTCTCGACCATGTCCGCGAGCGTGCGGTCCGCCGCGACGACGTAGGCGGGCACGTCGTCCGCGCGCGCGAGCTCGGCACGCACCTCGCGGAGCTGGGCGAGGAGGTCGCGGCGGACCCCGACAGGCGCCCGACCAACGGCGGCGGAGCGCGTCGCCTTCTGCCCGAGCGGGAAATTCATGCGGAAGCCGGACGCGCGCTGGTGCATCACCTGCTCCCCGAGGTCGGTCAGTTGAACCACGGCAAAGGTCCGCTCAACGCCCTTGACCGGCCGCGTGACGACCGACCGCCTGGTTGCCCCGGCGCGCTCAAGCTCGCCGAGCACGCTCTCGACCTCCGCCCGCGTGTACTGGGAGAGGATTCCGTAGGTGCTCAGCCGTTCAAAGCCGAACGCCAGAACGGCAGGCTCGGTGCTGCCGACGAGCACGCGCGCCACCATGTCTGGCTTGAACCCCTCGCCCGCTCCCCTGTCCGCGCCGCTCCGGGCCGCCATCCGCCCGATGCAGGCCAGCACCTTGCGCACGACCGTCTCCTCCTCCGGCGAGAGCGGCTGTGGTCCGACGGCGATCTTCCTGCCTTCGCGGCACCCGTCACAATCGCCACAGCGCTCCCAGGGCGGGCTGTCCCCGAAGTATTCCAGAAGGTAGCGGCGGCGGCAGCCAGCAGCGGCATAATCCACCATCTTCTGGAGCTTTTGGAGTTCGCGACCACGCCGCTCCTTCATCTTCTGCTCGTCGAACGCCAGCACGGCACCGGGTTTGAGCAGCTCGAACCCGCCGACCCGCTCGGGCGCGTTGTACGTGAGGACGCCGCGCTGCTCCAGGCCGCGCAGCGCGACCGCCACCTGCTCCCGGGTCAGGTCCAGCTCCTCAGCGATCCGGTCCGGCCAGACCGCGACGGCGTCCTCCGCGGTCGTCGCCCCGGCACGCCGTGCGAGCGTCTTGAGGCATGCCAGAACGCGTCCACGTTGCCCATCGGCGACCTGCGCATCGTCGCGCGGTGATGGCGCGGTGAGCCGGACCTGACCGGCCCGCTCGGCCGGCGCAACGCGTCGCACGTAGCCCTCGCGCTGCAGCACGTAAATGCAGCTCCCCGCTGCCCTTTCGCCCCCTGCATCGTCAGGAAGGACGGCAGCAAGCTCCTCCAGCCCGATGAACACGATCGCGGTGGCACCCATCACCGGGCCCTCCGGTCCGGTGACGGCGGTTTCTTCCCCGTCGCGCCCGGTTTTCCGGCTGTGACGCGTGTTGGTGGCATCGGTTGACGTGTCCACGCCCGCGCGGGAAACAGCGAGCGCGACGGCTGCTGACCGCGTCGAAGACACGCTTCGTGCGGGGCACGACGTCGCGCCTTCTCCTTGGCCACCCGGGATCGCCGTCGTCCGGTCGCCGTTCAGCGCGTTCAGGCGCGCCCAGATGCGCTGCACCCAGTCTGCCGGCGGATGGGCGAGGTTGATGAAGAACTCCTGGGTCCTTCGGTCGTCCTCGCGAAAGAGCAACACCACGCGGCTCCGCTCTCCATCGCGCCCGGCTCGGCCAATCTCCTGATAGTACGCCTCGATTGTCCCCGGCAGATCGTAGTGGACGATGGTCCTGACGCATGCCTTGTCCACACCCATGCCGAACGCGTTGGTCGCCACGACGACCGGGGATCGCCCGTCCATGAACGCGTCCTGCACCGCCGTCCGCTCCGCCATCTCCAGGCCTGCGTGGTACATCGCCACGCGATCCCGGCCGATCGAAGCGCGTAATGCCTCCGTCGCCCGCTCGACGTTCTTGCGGGTTGCCGCGTAGATCAACGTCGAGCCCGTGCTGACGAGCGAGGCCAACACAGCGTCCTTCTCACGCGGCCCGTTGACCGGCAGCACCTCCAGGCGCAGATTCGCGCGGTCAAAGCCCGTGACGAACCGACGCGCCTGCGGGATCCCGAGCGCGCGCAGGATGTCGGTCTGCACGAGCGGTGTGGCGGTCGCGGTGAGCGCGACCGTTCGCGGGTCGCCCAGGGCGTGACGCACCTCGCCGAGCCGCAGGTAGTCCGGCCGAAAATCATGGCCCCACTGACTCAAGCAGTGCGCCTCGTCCAGCGCGAGCAGCCGTACCTTCGCGGCGCGCAGCCGCTCCACGAAAACCGGCGTGAACCGCTCAGGCGCGACAAAAACAAGCTCCCAGGCGCCTTCCTGCACCTCCCGGAGCCGAGCCCGACGCTCCTCGACCGGGATCGTGGAGTTGATGAGCGTCGCCCGCACCCCCCGCCGCACCAGCCCCTCAACCTGGTCCTTCATGAGCGCGATGAGCGGCGACACCACGACCGCCACCCCACCCGCGCCCGCCGTCAGCGCGATCGCCGGCAACTGGTAGCAGAGCGACTTCCCCGCACCCGTCGGCATGACCACGAGCGCATCCCCGGACTCGACGATGTGCTCGACGATCTCGGCTTGCCCAGGCCGAAAGCTCGGAAACCCCAGACGTTGCTTCAGCAGATGTTCGAGCGGGAGCGCCATTCCAAGGAGCTAAGGCGGAACGCCCGGTCAGGCTACAAAACGACTGTCACGATTGTTTGCGCCCGACGGTGACGTACTTCAGGCGCGAGAGCGCCTCAGCCATGGCCGAAACGTCCCCGGTCCCGGCCTCCCAGGCCGTGAACATCGCCTCGATCTCCGCCCGGATCTCGCCGGCCCGCACCTCGGCTCGCTCCGCAAAGCTCCCGGGTCGCTCCTCCTCGTCCTCCCGCCACTCAAACATCTCGCCCAAAAAAGCCGGATCGAGCGCCAACCCCTTCTCGGGCGGCGTGGCCGAGCCGGTCGCGAGGTACCAGGCGCGGGTGTCGGGATCGAGCAGGATCTTCCGGCACGAATTGAGCGTCGCCGTCCATTGCAGCGCCAGGACCCGGTCGGCGGCCGACTTCCCGCCCTGACGGTCCGGGTGGATCTTGCGCGCGAGGGCCCGATAGTTTGCCTCCAACGCCGCGAGATCGAGGTGCCAGGCTCGTCGCAGGCCCAGCACCGCGAACGGATCCGCCACCGTCGGCGGCTGCTGGATCGCCCCGCAGCTCACACAGACGACGACGGCCGGCTCGTGGCAGACCCGACACAGCGGCACAGCCCCGCTCAAACGGAGAAGCTCTCCCCACAGGAGCAGCTCTTGCCGGCGATCGGATTCTTGAATTCGAACCCGGTCTTCATCAGCTCGGCCTTCCAGTCCACCTCCGTCCCATTGAGGAACAGGTAGGACTTGCGGTCGATGAGCACCGTGACTTTCTGCTCTTCGCCGAACTGGAACTGCTTGTCCTTCGGGTCCGCCTGCTCGGCGAAATCCACGAAGTACGAGAGCCCCGAGCACCCGCCACCCCGCACGCCGATGCGGAAGTAATGGTCGGGCGTCTGACGCTTTTGCTTCAGCTCGTTGATGCGCGTGACGGCGCGCTCGGTGAGTAGTATCGCCATCGGTGCCTAGGCCTTTGCCGCTGCCGCAGTGGCTTCGGCGTTGGCGAGCTTTGCAGCCCGCTTCTTCTGGTAGTCAGCGATGGCGGCCTTGATCGCGTCCTCAGCGAGCACGGAGCAGTGGATCTTGACCGGGGGCAGGTTGAGCTCCTCGGCGATCGTGCTGTTGCTGATGGTCTCGGCGTACGCGATGCTCTTTCCCTTGACCATCTCGGTCACGAGCGAGCTGGACGCGATGGCCGAGCCGCAGCCGAAGGTCTTGAACTTGGCGTCTTCGATGATGCCATCGTCCGAGATCTTGAGCTGGAGCTTCATCACGTCGCCGCAGGCGGGCGCGCCGACGAGGCCCGTGCCGACGTCGTCCGCGTTCTTGTCCAGTGTGCCGACGTTGCGGGGGTTTTCGTAGTGGTCAACGACCTTGTCTGAATAAGCCATGCTTGCTCCTGAATTCTAGTGTGCAGTCCACGAGATGGACTTGAGATCGACGCCCTCTTTGACGAGCTCGTACAACGGGCTCATCTCGCGCAGCCAGCCGACCTTCGCGGCGACGAGGTCGGCCGCGTAGTCGATCTCCTCGATGGTATTGAATCGGCCAATGCCGAAGCGGATCGAGGTGTGCGCCAGCTCCACCTCCACGCCCAACGCCCGGAGGACGTAGCTGGGTTCGAGGCTGGCGCTGGTGCAGGCGGACCCGGACGACACCGCCAGGTCCTTGATCGCCATCATCATCGCCTCGCCCTCGCAGTACGCGAGGCTGACGTTGAGGTTGTTGGGCAGGCGCCGGACGCGGTCGGAGGGGTCGGGGCCGTTGATGTAGACCTCGTCGATCGTCTGCAATTTCGTCCACAACCGGTCCCGCAAGCCCCGCACGCGGTCGACCTCGCCGTTGGTGAACGCCGCTTTCGCGAGCTCTGCCGCCTTGCCGAGCCCGACGATCTGGTGGACGGCGTGCGTGCCGGAGCGGATCCCGCGCTCCTGGCCACCGCCGAAGATGAGCGGCTCGATGCGAATGCGGGGACGTCCGCGCCGGACGTAGAGCGCGCCAATCCCCTTCGGGCCGTACATCTTGTGGGCGGAAATGCTGACGAGATCGACGTTGAGCTTCGTCACGTCGAACGGGATCTTGCCGAGCGACTGCACCGCGTCCGAATGGAAGATGACGCCCTTCTCGCGGCACACGGCGCCGATCGCCGCGATGTCCTGCACCACGCCGATCTCGTTGTTGGAATGCATCACGCTCACGAGGATCGTGTCCGGGCGAATCGCGTCGGCGACCTGGGCTGCCGTGACGATGCCTTCCTTGTCCACGGGAAGGTAGGTGACCTCGAACCCCTCTTTTTCGAGCGCATGGCAGGCGTCGAGCACGGCTTTGTGCTCGATGTTCGTGGTGATGAGGTGCCGCCCCTTGTCCTTGTAGAACCGCGCAACGCCGATCACGGCGAGGTTGTCCGATTCCGTGGCGCCCGACGTGTAGACGATCTCCTTCGGGTCCGCGCCGATCAGGTCCGCGAGCTGTTCGCGCGCCTGATCCACGCCCGCCTGGGCGGCCCAGCCGAACGCGTGGTTGCGCGAGCCGGCGTTGCCGAACACCTCGGTGAGGTAGGGCAGCATCGCCTCCACAACGGCAGGATCGCAGCGCGTGGTCGCGTGGTTGTCAAGGTAGATCGGGAGTTTCATACGGAGTCCGAATGAAGGGGGTGGGGCGAAACCGCGGCCACCATCATCGGGGCCTCCTGGCCGACGTGACCCGAATCGTCGCAGCTATGGCAGCGCGTCTTCTCGGTGGCGGGCGCGCAGGCGCGACAGGTCGAGAGGTAGAGGATGGAGTTCTGGAGTTGCAGCTCCAGGGCGCGCAGCCGGGCGACCTGGGCGCGGGTCTCGTCGAGCTTCTCGGCGTAGAACTGGCGCAGCTCCGACATCATCGCCGGGCCGGAGGGCTTGGCATGCAGCCCGGCCAGGAACGTCTGGATCTCGGGGAGGGAGAAGCCGAGGTCCTGGAGACGGGCGATCCACTCGATGCGGAGGAGCGCCTGCTCATCGTAGAGCCGGAAGCCGCCCTTCGTCCGCGACACCGGGACGAGAAGGTTGAGCTCCTCGTAGAAATGCAGGGTTCGGATGGTCTTTCCCGAACGCTCCGCCAGCTCACCGATTCGCATCGGGGGCGCGGCGGCAGCAGCGGTTGGGACCAGGACGCTCACCAGACTCTCACGTTTACGTAAGAGTTATAGTCAATCCCCCGGGGACCGTCAACGACCGCTGCGCCCACAGCGGTACGCCGGACCACTCAAAAGACGTTGGACTGCGAGACCTGGAGCCTGTTGTTGCTCGTCGCCGTGTAGATCGCGATGGTGTCGTCGTCGTCGACGTCGGAGTGGCCGATGATCATGAAGTCGGTCTCGCTGCCGAAGACCTGGTAGTTCCCGCGCAGCGAGCCGTCCGGGAAGTACCCGAGTGTGTTCCAGGCGGCATCTCCGGTCGGCCAGGTATGCATGACCTTTCCGAGCAGGCCATCGTCGACCGGCTCGGGCGGCGCTGACATGAACAGATCGTTCGCGGAGTCGTAGGCCTCCTCCGCGGTGCGAATCGCGTCCACCGTCACCGGGACCTCGCTGCGCTTGGCAGAGAGCTGGGCGGAGACAAGGTTCGGAATGGCGATCGCAGCGAGGATGCCGATGATCGCGACCACGATCATCAGCTCGACCAGGGTAAACCCCGCAATAGCCGGCCGGCGAACCATGTCTGGGCTCATAGCAACTCCCATACCACACCGATAACCCGCACCACCTATCGACTCATCCTCCCGAAAACCACGCAGGCGGCGCTCACGGTGACGCTTTTCGTCACCCGCCGCGACCTTCCCGCCGCCGAGTGTCACGCTTGCGAGACCCTGTCGGAGCCACCATGCCTTCCAACTTTCTGCCGGCAATGCCCGACTTCGGCTCGGTCGAGGCCGTACTCAACCCCCGCGCCGAGGACGTGTACGCCGCGGACGTCGCGTGCTACCCGCCCGCCTACCGGGCGACACGCCGGCGGATTGACCTGCTTTGCCAGTCCTTTGCCGAGGGGGTCACGCTCTACCGTGGGCGCGTGGCGGGGAGCGTCGCGGTGCTGGGGTACTCGGCGTGGCACCCGTTTGACGTTTCGCTGCTCGGCGGGCCCTGGCCGAAGGAGGTCCCTGTCGATCGGGGCGGCGAAGGCGCGTACGTGTACAACTACAGCGTTGTCCCTGCGTGCATCGGCGGGTCCGTGGCGCGAGCGTTGATGCAGCGACTCGACCAGCAGATCGCGGGGAGCCGCATCCTTGCCGCGGACACGGTCTCCGAGCACGGACGACGTGCCGCGCGACGCTGGGGGATGCGGCTGCACGAAGCCCGGGAGATCGACGGCGCGCCCTGGGAGCTTTGGGCCCGGACGTAGCGGTCAGTGCAACTGCTGCTGGAGGTTGCAGGCGAAGGAATCCCCGGCTTTGCAGGCGGCATCTGCGTCGGCGCGAGCCTCGGGCAGGTGGCCGAGCTTGGAGTTGGCGTCTGCGCGCATGCCGAGCGCCCTCGCGTCCCCCGGCCGTACGGCGAGCAGGTGATTGAGCGCGTCCAAAGCCTGCGCGTCCTGGCCGGAGTGCAGGCGGGCCCACGCGAGCGCCTCCCACGCATCGGCGTTGGACGGGGCTAATTCAACAGCCTGCTCCAGGTCGCTACCGGCGCGGTCCGTATCGCCCCGTCGACCGTAGGCCTTGCCACGGCCCAGCCATGCGGCCGGGTTGTTCGGGTCGAGGTCTACAGCCTTGTCGTATTCGGCGAGCGCGGCGACGAAATCGTTGGAGGCGTACGCCTCGTCGCCACGTGCAACCGCCTCGATGGACTTGGCGGGATCGTGCGCTTCCTGCGCGACGGGTGGCCCCGCGTCGACCGTGAACACCGCCGTCGTCGACACGTCCCCGAGCCCGCTTGCGCCGACCGGTGCCCACACATCCGCCTGCTTCTGCAGCTCCACCGTCACCAACCGCGGGCCCTTGGACGACGTGATCAGGTGGGTCAACGTCGCGGACCCGCTCCCGTCCAGCCGTGAGTCGACCTCACCCCAGACCAGCGGGTTGATGACGGCGTCGTCGCCGACCTCCTTTCGCACTGCTGGATTCTTCTTCAGGAATTCCACGGAAACGCTGTAAGCGGCTGTGTTCCGGAGGTTCACCACGCGCATGGTCGCCCAGCCGAGGCCCCCGAGCAGCACGAGGCAGGCACCGCCTCCCACGACCGCCAGCCCACCGAGGATCCGACCAAATTTCGCCATGCCCGCAGTCTAGCCGGTTCCGCGGCGCGCGGGCGCCGGCGCGTCGCACCAGACCAGCGAGTCAACCGGGGTCCGCCGTGGGTTACCTCCGACGCATGGCCGAGCGCGAGACCATCCTGGTGATCGATCCCAGCGACCCCGCGGGCCGGATCACGCGGGTCGCGCTGCAATTGGACGGTCGGGCCGTGCTGCACTGCACCAACGCCCAGGAGGGGCTGGCGCTCGCGCAGCAGGTCCATCCTGACGTCGTCGTCGCGGCGCTGGACACCGTGGATCTGCCCGGGATGCGGATGCTCGAGGCGCTGCGGTCGAAGAACCGCACACTCCCCATCATCGCGCTCGCGGGCACGGCGACGGTCGAGGGCGCCGTGCAGGCCCTCCGCGCGGGTGCCGCCGACTACATCGGCCGGCCGATCTCGCCCGGCCTGCTCTCGGAAAAGGTCGTTCGCGCCTTGTCCGAGGCGCGCGCAGCCCGCCAGCTCGCGAGCGCACGCGCCACCGCGAAGGACCGCTACGGCTTCACCCAGCTCCTCTCGCAATCCCCCAAGATGATGCGGGTGTTCGAGGCGATCCGCTCCGTCGCCGGTACGGATGCGACCGTGCTCATCCGCGGCGAGACGGGCACCGGAAAGGAATTGGTCGCGCGCGCGATCCACGAGCGGTCGCGGCGCAAGGACAAGCCGCTCATCGGTGTGAACTGTGGCGCCTTCACAGAAACGCTGCTCGAAAGCGAGCTGTTCGGGCATGAAAAGGGGAGCTTCACCGGGGCACTCGGGCGACGGATGGGGGTCTTCGAGATGGCCGACGGCGGCTCCCTGTTCCTCGACGAGCTCGGCGAGACCTCGCTCTCCGTGCAGGTGAACCTGCTGCGGGTGCTTGAGGACATGACGTTTCGACGGGTCGGCGGCACGGACTCGGTGAAGGTGGACGTCCGCATCATCGCGGCCACGAACGTGGCTCTCGAAGAAGCCACGAAGGACGGTCGCTTCCGTGAAGACTTGTACTACCGTCTCAACGTCTTCCCCATCGTCCTCCCCCCGCTCCGCGACCGCGCCGAGGACATTCCCCTCCTCCTTCGCCACTTTCTCCAGGACGCCGCGGATGAGTACGAGCTCCCCGTCCCGCCGGTCACGCCCGAGTCGGCCGAGCGCATCCTCGCCTACCGCTGGCCCGGAAATGTCCGCCAGCTACGCGCGATGTGCGAGCGTTGGGTCATCCTGTGCAACGGCCAGCCGCTCACGTCGGACCTGCTGCCGCGCGAGCTCGGCTCGTCCAAGGACGCGCCGACGTCCACCGGTCTGTACATCGACGACACCATCCCGCTCCCGCAGCTCACCGAGCGCTACATCAGCCAGATCGAGCGGGCATACCTCCACAAGCTGCTGGCGCGAAACCACGGCAAACTGATTGAGACCGCCGACATGGCGGGCATCACGCGGCGGACGCTGTACACGCGGATGAAGGAATTCGGGCTGGATCCGAAGGACTACAAGTGAGGCGAAACCCGAGTAGCGACGCCTAGAAAACGAGGTGGTACGGGAAGGTCCAGGTGAGGTACTGCGCCAGCATCGGGGGCGGGGAGTGCAAAATGCCGAGCAGCGCCACGACGACTGCGAAGCCCGCGAGCGCGAGCGATTCGCCCGCGATCAGGCCCGACGCCACGGGCACGACGTAGGTGTCGGCCGACTGCTTGTTGCGAGCCTCCCAGCGACTGGCGATGAGCGCGCCGATGAAGAACGACAGGGAGTTCGCGAACGAAACCACGAACGCGAGTCCGAGGCCCATCGCGCTGGGCAGGAAATTCCTTGATTTCGGAAACGCGCGTTCCAGGAGTGGCAGCGCGACGCCAACCAGCGCGCCGATCACGATTGCGTACTTGGCGCTCGTCGGGATCACCGAGAGTCCGATGGAGAGCGCCTGCGCCACCGCGAACCACATGTGCGTGGCGGGTGGATTGAATGCCTCCAACGCTGCCTTGTTCGGGACGAGCAGGTACCAGGCCGGGATGACGGCCACCGTGCCGAAGAACACGCCGACAAACTGGGCAATGAATTGCTGCCGAGGGTTGGCGCCAAGCAGGTAGCCGCTCTTCAAGTCGGTGAGCAGGTCGGCAGAGGAGCCTGCCGCGCCGGCGGTGATGCCCGCCGTCATCAGGTTCACGGTGGTGTTGTGCGGGGAGAGGAGCGCGTAGGTGAGCTGGGTGACCTTGCCCATCGCACCGATCGGCGTGGTGTCGGTCTCACCCGTCGCCCGCGCGGCTACGAGCGAGAGTGCGAACGACAGCACCACGCTCACGACGCCGAGCCAGGGCTGGATCTGGAAGGAGAACCAGCAAACCGCGACGAGGCCGAGCGTGATTGGGATCAGCCCCCAGACCATCCAGATGTTGGGGACCTCGATGTCGGAATTGTCAGCCTGTGCCGGCGCCTCGTCGGTGTCTGCGGGCTTCCGCCGGAACGACGAGAAGGCCGCGACGATCGTGCGCCAGCCCATCGCAAAGCTGGTGAGGCCAGAGCTGACGAGAATCGACGTCCCCAGCCAGAGGCTCCACTGGTTGACCTTCACGGCGGTGATCGCGCCGTCCTTGCTGAGCGAGACGACCATCTCGCCGACGAACATACGGCAGTCCTTGATCCCCGTGAGCGGGGCGCCGACCAGACAGAGCGGGCTGGTGTCCGTCCAATTCGGCAGGTGCAGGATCAGGGGGGTCAGTACGAACCAGTTCAGGATCGCGGCCAACATCATCGTCACGCAGACGCGCATCCCCATGATCATGCCCGCGGCCGTCATCAACAAGCTGGGCTCGAACGTCACCCCGCAAGCGGCCAGGCTAGCGGTCTTCTCCTCCGGGCCGATGGCGAGCGAGCCTCCGAACGGGATGGAGTCGGGAATGACCGCGAGCGCCCGCAACAATCCCCACACCCCGCCCAGGATCAGCGAGTCGATGAGCGCGCGCGCCTTGCGGATGGCCTCGTCGCCTTCCGCGTAGAGGCTCCGCAACGTGGCTGCCGCGGCGATGCCCGAGGGGAACGGGAGCTGGTCCACGTTGATCATCTGGCGCTTCATCGGGATCGCGAGGAAGACACCAAGCAACGCAACGAAAAAGACCCAGCCGGTCGTGGCGACGATGCCGAGCCGCTCGTTGTCGCCCGTCATGAGGAGCATCGCCCCCGCGGCCGTCGCCAACGTGCCACCCGTCGAATAGCCCGCCGCAGACGCCGTGGACGCCATGCAATTGTTCTCGAGCATCGTCATCCGGTTCTTGACGATGCCCAGTGACATGAAGCTCGACCAGATGCTGTAGGAGAGCACGGAGGCCGTGATCGCCACGCCGAACGCCCAGCCCAGCTTGAGCGTGGTGTAGAGGTTCGAGAACGCCATCAGCATGCCGATGAGGCCGCCCATCACCACCGCGCGCGTCGTCAGCTGCGGGACGCCGTCGCCCTGGTAGTAGTGCTTGCGCCAGGCGGCTTCGCGCTCGGCCGGGGGGAGTTTGGAGAGGTCCGGCAGGCCCGCGGGGAGCTCGAATTCGGGGGCAGCGTCGGACGCGGAGGGGTTGGCCATGGGCACTCGGGGTGGGGAGCGGCCGAGTATATCGAAGTCGGCCCGGGCCGGCGCCGGCCACCGGGCGCAATGCGGCGTTCGACCTAGCTGCTCGCAGACGTGTAGCTGGCCAGAGCGCGCTTCCAGGACCAGCGCGCGAACGCGAACCCGCCGAGCGACACTGCGATGGCCTGTACCACGAGCGCCAGATCCAGCCGCCCCAGCAACGCCATCGCGGGCCAGGAGCTCGCGAGGGCGACCGGCACCACGACGGTGAGGAAAACCCTGGCCACACCACTGTAGATGTCAACCGGCCAACGTCCAGCGTCCGCCACGGCGCCGAGCAGGTAGCGCAGGTTGTCGACGCGCACGAACCAGAACGAGAGGCAGATGACGAGCAGCCACAAGCTGTACATCGCCATGACGCCCGCGATCATGAGACAAAACGCCGCCGTGATCGGCCCGAAGCCAGGCCAGCCGGTGCCGTGCAGCCCCCACGCGATGACAACGAGCGCGGAGAGCCCGTCCCAGAGCTTTGCGGGAGCGACGCGTTGCGCCGAGGCGACGAGCTGCGCATCCACCGGTTTGAGCAGGATGTAATCCATCTGTCCCTGCCGGATGCCCTCGACCACCGCGCCGAGGTTGGGCTCGACCAGCCCGCCCATCACCGCGGACATCATCAGGAAGAACCCCGTCACCAGCAGGCTCTGGTCCCACGTCCAGCCGGCGACGCTGTCCGTCTTCCCGAACACCACCGCGAGCGGCAGGAGGATGGCGACCACGTTGCCCGAGCCGACGAAGAAGTCGACGAAGAAGCTGGCACGGTACTGGAGCGCGTTCATCAACGCCACGCGAGCGAGCGCCGAGAGCACCTCCGGCAGGCGCGGGCCAGGACCGGACGAAAGCGCTTCGGGCCCACCGGCCGGCGGCATCACGCGCCCACCGCCCCGTAGCGCCGGATCCCGCGCGCCCACATGATGCGGCCGGCGAGGGCGAGGATCACGACCCAGCCGGCCTGAGCGGCGACCTCGGGCAGCCCCGCGCGGCCGATGAGCACGTCCACCGGCACGCCGAGGCTCGCGTAGAACGGCAGCCACCGAGCGACGCCCGAGATCCACCCCGGCAGCAGCGCCATCGGCACGATGTACCCCGAGAAGAACGACCACAGCGCGAAGTGGACCGAGAACACGCCCATCGCCTCCTCGAACCAGAACGCCAGCATCCCGAAGATCGCCTGCACCAGCCACGCTACCGCGAACGCCAGCGCCACGCTGACGAGGAACACGCAGACCCGCCATCCCTCCGGGGCGAAAACGATGTCCGGCCGCCAGACGACCAGGCCGGCCAGCAACGGAACAAGCACGATCATCCGCCACGGGATCGCCGCCAGCGTCTCAAAGAAGTTGTAGACGAGCGGGTTCACCGGCCGCAGCAATTGCGGCGACAACGACCCGCTCCGGACCATGTAGTTGAGCTCCCACACCACCCAGCTCCCCGTGAGCTGCCGGACCACCATCGTGACCGTAAAATAGCGGGCGAAATCCGCTTGTCCGAAGCCCGCCAGCGGTCCGGCAGCGCTGGCAGCGTCCCACAGCGCGAGCATCACCAGCGGGAGCGTCGCCGAGAGGATCCAGATGACCATCTCGGCCCGGTACGCCACGATTCCGGCGACCGCGACCCGCCACAACGTCGGCATCGCGCGCCACAGGATGCCCGCGCCGCTCGGCGTTTCCCGCGCTCCAGCCCCCGCGTCGGTCACGCCGACCCCTCGTGGAAGTAGCGCGCCATCACCTCTTCCAACGGCGGGCTCTCGACCGCGATCTCCACCATCGGCCAGCGCGAAAGCACCGAGCTCAGACGCCGGTTTGTCTCCTCAGCAGTCACGGTGGCGACCTGGTCGCCGTCCACGGGCACGAACCCCAGCTCGGCAAGCTCCGCCGGCCCACCCTTCACCACGATCCGCCGTTCGGGGGCCACGCGCTCGGTCAGCGCGGTGAGGCTCCCGTCATACCGCAGCGTGCCCTTGTCGATGACCAGCAAGCGTGGGGTCAACGCCGCGATGTCCTGCATGTAATGGCTGGTGAGGATGACGGTGGCGCCGGTCGAGGTGTTGTACTCGTGGATGAACTTACGAACTTGCACCTGCATTTCCACGTCAAGCCCGATGGTGGGCTCATCCAGGAAGAGCACCTGCGGCTGGTGCAGGAGGGCGGCGACCAATTCGCACTTCATCCGCTCGCCAAGCGAGAGGTTGCGGACGGGTTTTTGGAGGATGGGCTCGATCTTGAGCATGGCGACGAGCTGATCGAGGGTGCGGGCGTAGGCGGCGGGGTCGACACCGTACATCGCGCGGTTGAGCGCGAAGGACTCCTGCGGGGGCAGATCCCAGAGGAGCTGCTGCTTCTGACCCATGACCAGCGTGATGCTGCGGAGGAAGGCGACGACGCGATCCTTGGGGCGGTAGCCGGCGACGAGGACGGTGCCGGCGGTCGGGTGGAGGAGGCCGGACAGCATTTTCAGCGTGGTGGTCTTTCCCGCGCCGTTCGGGCCGAGAAACCCGACGCGCTCCCCGCGCTCGATCTGGAAGGAGACGTTCTTGACCGCCTCGACGTCGCGGTATTGACGGTTGAACAAGGACTTGACGGAGCCCGCCAACCCCTCGCCCTTCACGGGAACCCGGTACGTCTTCGAGAGCCCGACCACGTCGATGATCATCCCCCGTCGTTACCCCGCTCTCCTCCCCGGCGCGCGCCAAAACCGCACCGTCTCAGAAACGCCCTACCCGATTCTGAGCCCCCGGACATTTTTTGGCAGCCGGCGTCGCGCAGACCGGCGTTCCGGCTACGTGTTTGCCGTGCACCGTTGGGATCCCGAGCTCGTGTACCGCTTTGTCCGCTACCTGCCGGCAGCGGCGGCGGACGTGCGCGCCGGTGCGTCGCTCCCGTCCCCCACCACCGAGCAGGCCGACGCGATCATCGTCCTTGGATGCCGACTTCTCCCCGGCGGGGTCGCGACGGGGTCGCTACGCGCCCGTGCTGAAGCCGGGGCCGCGTTGTTTCACCTCGGCGTCGCGCCGATCATCGTGACGACGGGGTCCTCGCACGAACAGCCGCCGGGCGAGGCCGTCGTTGCCGCCGCGATCCTGCGCGAGCGGGGCGTGCCCGACGACGCCATCCGGCTGGAAGAGAAATCCCGCAACACCGACGGAAACTTCGCGTTCAGCCGCGATCTCTGCCGAGGCCCCCGCGTCTACGTCGTCACCGAGCCGTTCCACATCGCGCGCGCGCTGCGGATCGCGCGGGTCTACGGCTTTGACCCGATCGCACACCCCGTGATCTCCCCGGCCTGGACGCGTCCCTGGGACCGCGCCCGCCTGACCGCGCGCGACACTGTCTCGCTCGCGTGGTGGATGGGCGACCGCGCGCGATAGGAACCGTTCGCCCCCGAGGACCCCGTGCCCACCCCCGATCTCGTCGACCTGCTCGTGCCCTCCATGGGCGAGTCCGTGAAGACCGCCACGCTTTCGCGCTGGCTCAAGCGCGTGGGCGACCCGGTGAAGGTCGACGAGGCTGTCGTCTCCGTCGACAGCGACAAGGCCACGGCCGAGCTGCCGTCACCAGCGACAGGCACCATCGTCGAGCTGCTGTCACCCGAAGGGGCTGAATTGGCCATCGGGCAGGTGATCGCGCGGATCGCCGTCGGGGTTGGGGCCGCATCGGCGCCGCAAGCGCCGGTTGCCTCGCCAACCCCAGGGCCAGCCGGACCCGCTGTGCGCGCCGCACTCACCGAAGCCGGACTGACGACCCGCGACGTGACCGGTACCGGCCGCGGTGGCCGAATCCTGGCGGGCGATGTCCCGAGCCAGCGTCCGGCGACGAGCCCCGCGCCCGACGCCGAGCCTGTCGACATCGTCCCCATGTCCACCCTGCGCCGTCGCATCGCCGAACGGATGGTGCAAGCGCAATCCACAGCCGCAATCCTCACGACCTTCAACGAGGTTGACATGAGCCGCGTGCTGGCGCTGCGCGCGGAGCATCAGGACCGGTTCACGAAGAAGTACGGGACCAAGCTCGGGTTCATGAGCTTCTTCGTGAAAGCTGCGATCGACGCGCTCCAGGCATACCCCTCCGCGAACGCCGAGATTCGCGGCACGGACATCGTCTACAAGCGCTACTGGCACATCGGCGTGGCCGTCTCCAGCCCACGCGGGCTCGTCGTCCCCGTCATCCGGCACGCCGACCGCCTCTCTTTTGCTGAGACGGAGCAGGCGATCACGACCTTCGGCCAACGTGCGAAGGACGCCACGTTGACCGCCGACGATCTGCAAGGCGGGACCTTCACGATCTCCAACGGCGGGACGTTCGGATCGATGATGTCGACCCCGATATTGAACGCACCCCAGGTCGCGATCCTGGGCATGCACGCCATCCAGAAGCGCGCGATGGTCGTCACGGTGCCCCCGGAAAGCGGCGGTGGCGACGCGATCGTCGTGCGGCCGATGATGTACCTGGCGCTCTCCTACGACCACCGCCTCCTGGACGGGCGGGAGGCGGTGCTGACGCTCGTGCGGATCAAGGAGTGCATCGAGAACCCGGAGCGGCTGCTGCTCGGCGTGTGACGTCCACTTCTTGCGGTCAACAACACTCTTCGAGGAGCTTCTGGTAGCTCTCGAGGCGGATCGGATCGCACGCATCCTCGGCAGCGCAGCCGTCCTCGCCGTCATGCACGCAGTCGGCGTAGCGGCAACGGAGATCTGCCAGCTCCGGAAAGTATCTGCGAAGCTCGTGTTTCAGCACAAACCCGATGCCGTACTCACGGACGCCGGGCAGGTCGACGACGACGCCGCCCGCCTTCCCGGGCTCCGGCGGAAGATCAAACGCGCAGGCGCCGGTTGTGGTGTGCCGACCGCGCCCCCAGACGTCCACGTGCCCGACCTCGCGCACGGCCTCGGGGACAAGCGCCCGAAGCAACGAGCTTTTGCCGACGCCGGAGTGCCCGGCCAGCACCGTGGTCCGCCCGTAGAGCGATTCGCGGAAGCTGTCGATGTTCTTGGCCTGCAAGGCGGAGAGCATGAAGATCGGCACGCCAAGGTGCTCGTAGAGCGCGAGCCGCTCCAGGACCTCCTCGGGCATGCCCGTGTCGCACTTGTTGAGGACAATCGCGCCGGTCATCCCCGCGGCGTTCGCGGCGACGAGCATGCGGTCGACGAGGCCGACGCGAAACGGGGGATCCTGTGCTGCGCAGACGATGGCGAGCACGTCCGCGTTGGCGCAGACCACGCGCAAGCCGCTGTTCCCGCTACGCCGCAGCTCCGTCCGCCGTGGCTCGTATCCGCCGACGACCGCATTCTCCGCCTCGCCCTCGATCCACACGCGATCCCCGGCCACAACCTCCGCTTTCACGCGGAGCCGCCGCTCGTCCCCACCGAGGTCCATCCGCACCCGCACCCACTTTCCGACCATCTCCACGACCGTCGCCGTCGGCGCCTGGACCGTCCGCAGGCGGGCCGCCTTGGCCGCGCGCGCCCTCCCGGTCGAGAACGGCACAAAGCCCTCCTCGTCCGATCCGCCGTCGATTGGCTCATCATCCGGTTCCACTCGCCGAGTCTACCCGGCGCCAGCGTTTGCGCACGCCCGCGTCGGCCCGCCGATCCCGGCGCTCGGCACCCCTCTCGCCAGCCTCGGCGCTGAATTCCCGCAGTTCCAAGGCCACGAACCCCGCCAGCCGGCGAGTACGCCGGCCGGCACGGTTCGTGCGCGGAACCGCGCGCCGGGGGGCCATTGCTCTCGGCAATCACGCACTTTCAGCCACTTACGAGGTGAAGGCTTGCCCAGCGCCCGCAATGGCCCCCCGCCTTTGCGCCCCCCTCCCAACGCGGTTACCGCCGCGGCCCCGCAGAGAGTCGACCATGTCCCGCGCAGAACTCGCCATCCAGGAAGGCCGGTGCCTCCTCGCCTTCGGTGCCCGCTCCATCGCGGACGTCGAAACGCTCGGGGAGCTGCGCCACCGCGCCGGCGTCCCTGCCGTCGTGCTCTCCGGTGAGGCCCGCACGCCAGCCGTCGCGCTCACGGGCGCGGAAGCCGCCCACACCCTCCGCGAGGGCGGCGTGATCGTGCTGATCGAGCCCGAAGTGGCTGACGCTGGCGGGCTCAACATCCTCGCCGAGGCGGTCTCGCGCGCCGCGCAGAAGCCCCGGCTGGTCATCGTCGCGCGGGCGTTCAACCCCTTCGCGCTCCCGACCCCGTTGCTACTCCTCAAGTTCGAGCACGAGAAGAAGAATTCACGGGACTTCCTGAAGGGTCTCCCGGTGCCGGCGCCCGTCGCCGCGCCGGTCGCGAAGGCCGGCAAGGACGCACGCCCCGCGGCAGACGACAAGAAGAAGGGCGGGGGCGCCCCGAAGATCCAGTTTGTCGGCCGTGAAGAAGAGATGGCCACGCTTGCGGGCTTCCTCGAAGCCGGCGGTCCCGTCGTCATCGCCGGACCCCACGGCGTCGGCAAGCGCTGGTTGGCGGAGCGCGCGCTCGCCGCGACGGCCTACAAGCGCCTGCCCGACTTCACCGTCGGCTGGGGATCCGAGGCGGACTCCCTGTTCGCCCGCATCGCGCTGCTTGGCGCGGAGGTCGGCGAAAACGCACTCGGCAACGCGCTGAAGCACCCCGAGTCCCGGCCCGTGCCCGCTCAGCTCGTCAAGCTCGCGTCGGCGGCGCTCGCCAACGCCGGGTTGAACGGCCGCGTCCTGGTCATCGCGCACCTTGAGCACGCGCTGCGCCGCGACGGCACCTTCCATCGCGAAGGGCGCCTTGAGATGCTCCTGCGCGAGCTGCTCACCACGCCGACGGCCGTCCGCATCGTCTTCCTGTCGACGATCCGCCCGCGCTTCTACCGCGAGGGCGAGGGGCGTCAGGTTGCCGTTCTGGAGCTCGGTGGCCTCAAAGGCAAGGAACTTCACGAGATCTTCGACGCCTACCGCGTCGAGGACTTTGCGCGGGACAACTTCGGCCCGATCTTCGAGCGCATCCACGGACACCCGTTCGCAGCGCGCCTGTACGCGGCAGCCGTGCGTGACCCCGAGGCCCGCGCCGAGCTGATGGACAAGCCCAAGTTCATGGCGATGGAAAACCTCGCCGCCATCGAGCCCATCCGCCGCCGCATCGAGCGCTCGCTGAAGGGCTTGACTGAGGAGCAACGCCGCATCCTGGTCGTCCTCGCGCACTTCCACCTGCCGATCAAGCAGGCGGACTTTGAGGGCGTGCATGTGGAGCGCCAGATGCGGCTCGACCTGCTCGCCACCGGCCTGCTCGACCAGAACGAGATCGCCGGCGAGAAGGTCTACGGCGTCCACACCCTCGTGAAGGACGTGCTCGACGTGCGCGAGGACTACGACCTGCTCGAGTATCTGGGTGACGAGACGCTCAAGAGCGGCCTGAAGCTCGACGACAAGAGCCAGGAGAAGCTCGCGTTGGCGCAGGAGGGCAACCGCCTCCTGTTCGCCGCGCGTAAGCTTCGTAATCGCTGGAAGCTGCCGTTCCCGGATAACGACCCCGCGCTGGAGTCGATCCGCGGCCTCGTCCGGTCGAAGGCAGCGCGCCCCGACCTCGCCGAGCAGCGTCTCCGCGAGACCCTCGCGCAGGACCCCGCCAACCCCGAGCTCATGCTCATGCGCTCCGAGTTGATGATCGCGTTGAACGCGCCCGCAGACGCGATCGCGGCCTCCTTCGCGGAGGCCGAGACCCAAGCGACGCCCGAGGTGTTCCACCAGGAGACCAACTGGTGCGAGAAGATCAAGGGCGGACGGGCGAAAGCCGTGGCGACGCTGCGACGCGCGGCCGAGGCGTTCCCGGAAAGCGGTCGGATCCGACGGCGGCTCGCCGGCGTCCTTCTGGAGCAGAACAAGCTGGACGACGCGATCAACGCGCTGAAGGAGGCCCAGACCCTCGAGCCGATGATGCCCGACAGCTACGGGTTGCTCGGCGAGGTCTACCTGCTGCGCGGGAACTTTGATCTCGCGGAGGAGGCGCTCGGCGAGGCGCGCCGGCTCGATCCCGAGAACGGCCTGCACCTCGCGCGGTTGGGCGCGCTCATGGTCGAGCGCGGCGGGCTTGAGGACGAGGCGCGGCGCACGGTCGCGAACGAGATCCTGCAGGAAGCCGTGAAGCAGGACCAGCGGAACTACCTCGCGCATCTGTACCTGGGACGTCTGCTCGTCCGCACGGACGGCGACCTCGAACAAGCCGCCTGGGCCCTGAAGAAGGCTGCGAAGCTCGACGAGCGCTCGGCCAAGCCGTGGATGGAGCTCGCGCAGCTCTCCGTGACGCTGGGACAGCGCGCGCAGGACCCCGCGCCGCACTGGCTCGCAGCAGATGCCGCGATCGACGCCGCCTTCGCCCTGGACGCCGCCTCTGCCGACTCGTTCCTTGCACGCGGCCTCCTGCGCCAGGCGCAGGGCTACATCTTTGCGGCCGTGCCGGAGTTCCAGAAAGCGGTGGATCGGGCCCCCACAGGGTCCGTCACGCGGGCAGCGGCGATCGCGGCGATGGAGGCCTGCACTGCGCTCATCGCGAGCGGCGCGGCCGTCGAACTGCAGAAAGCGGCTGAGGCAGCCGGCACTGCGCTGCCGCCCGAGAAGCTCGTGGCGACCGGCGAGCGGCGTGAGCCCGGCAAGACCAGCCGTCGGCGACGCGGCCGCAAGGCGGGCGGGGCAACGCCCACGGCGACCGATGGAGCGGAGGTGGCCGACGGGTCCGAGGCTGCCGATGCCGCCGCGGACGACGGGGCGCCAAGCGAACCCAGCGTGGACGTCGCGGCCGGTGATGGCGCGGCGGAGGTCGCGGGCTCCTGAGCGCGACCGATGGCGGGACTCCCACCCCCGGCCAGAACCTCGCGCTCCTGCTCGTGCCGCTCGCGGGCATCGGGCTCGGCGCGCTGACCGGTGCGCTGCGGGACGGCACGACGCCGACTGCGCTGCTCCTCGCGGCGGAGCCCCTGCCGGCGGTGCTGGGAATCTGCACGGTCCACGTGTGCTTCACCCGAGGGCGCTGGGCGGCCGGCCTGGCCGTCGCCGTCGGCATCTCGGCGTTCATCCTCCTCTCACGCATCACGCCCTTGGCGCCCTGGCCCGAGCTGCCCGGCCGGCCCCCAAAAGATCCAGCGACCCTCGCGGCCTGCGGGCGACGGGCGATCCCGCCTGAGTCCTTCATCCTCGCGCTCTGGACGGGCGCCAACGACGCGAACACTGTCAACCGCCTCACGGACGTCGCCGACGAGGTGGTCCTCGTCCGCCCGGGCATCGACCTGCCGACACCCGCGGGAGGTGAATACCTGTCCCTGCCCGGCGACAACGTCATCTGGTCGCGCAACGGGTTCGCGGCCTGCGGCGACACGGATACCTGGCCGGTGGGACGGCACTCTGCGCTGGTCTACGCCTCGCCAGCGCCGGACGTCTCGGTACCGCTGCTCGTCACGGACCTGCCGACGCTCGGACCGGAATTGAACTGGGAGATCGCGGATATCGGCGCGTTCGCCACGGCGACGGGCGGGCCGCTCGTGGTCGCAGGGGCTGGCACGTTCCCCACCAGCTTCCTGCGCACCAGCGAGCGGCTCGACGACGCGGGCCTGGCCGAGCTGCGGCTGCCTCCCAACGCGCCGATCGCCTGGGGCAGGCTCCCCCTCCTCGCGCTGCGCTCCGTGAACCACGTCTGGGTCGCTCCAGCGTGGACCGGCCGCGGCGAGGTGCTGGACGGGGGCGCCTCCTGGTCCGCGCCCGTGGTCCTGCGTCTGGACGCGACCTACCAGACCCCGTGAACGCCGACTCCGAGCGGGGAGAGCGTGAGTGAGGTGTGCAGGGGCCCGAGCACGACGCCCGTGCCCTCAAGCGCCACACCGCCCGCCAGCAGGGCGATCGTGGCCCATTTGCCGGTGTTGAAGCGTCCGGTGATCGCCTGCGCGTCCGCCGGGGTCACCGCGCTCGGGTCTGCGATCGCCGCCTGACCGTCGGCCCACGCGGGGTTCACGACGAGAAAGTTCACGACCGCGCCGCCAGCGAGCACCGCGCCGCCCGCGCCCATCAGCGCATAGCCGACCGTGCCACCGCGATGCTCGTCACCCCGCGTGGCCTTGCCAACGACCTTGTTCGCCGCCTTGTCGGCCGCGGCCTGCGCGTCCGCGCGGGCCTTCGCATCGGCCGCCGCCTTGTCCGCGGCAGCCTTGTCCGCGGGGGTGCGCGCGTCGGCCTTCGCCTTGGCGTCAGCCGCGGCCTTGTCCGCCGCCGCCTGCGCCGCGGCTTTGTCCGCCGCGGCTTGAGCGGCAGCCTTGGCCTTCGCGTCCGCATCAGCCTTCGTCTTCGCGTCCGCATCAGCCTTCGTCTTCGCGTCGGCAGCGGCTTTGTCGGCCAGGGCCTTCGCGTCAGCGTCGGCCTTCGTCTTCGCATCGGCAGCGGCTTTGTCGGCCAGGGCCTTCGCGTCAGCGTCGGCCTTCGTCTTCGCGTCAGCAGCGGCTTTGTCGGCCAGGGCCTTCGCGTCAGCGTCGGCCTTCGTCTTCGCGTCAGCCGCGGCTTTGTCGGCCAGGGCCTTCGCGTCAGCTTTGGTCTTCGCATCGGCAGCGGCTTTGTCGGCCAGGGCCTTCGCGTCCGCGTCCGCCTTCGTCTTCGCGTCGGCGGCGGCTTTGTCGGCGAGGGCCTTCGCATCGGCGTCGGCCTTCGTCTTCGCGTCGGCCGCGGCTTTGTCGGCGAGCGCCTTCGCATCGGCGTCGGCCTTCGTCTTCGCGTCGGCAGCGGCCTTTGCATCGGCGTCCGCCTTCGCCTTCGCGTCAGCGGCGGCCTTGTCCGCGAGGGCCTTGGCATCCGCGGCAGCCTTCGCCTTCGCGTCCGCGGCGGCTTTGTCCGCGGCGACCTTCGCGTCCGCATCGGCCTTCGCCTTCGCGTCAGCGGCTGCCTTCGCGTCGGCAGCGGCCTTGGCCTTGGCGGCCTTGTCGGCAGCGGCGGTGTCCACGACGGCCGCGCTGTCCGGCTTCTTCGGCGATTTCGGAGCCTTCATCCCCGGGTAGACGCCGCCGGTGCAGAGCACCGTGTAGTCCGGAGGTGCGGTTCCGAAGCTGTACCAGGTCCCGACGATGCTCCCGTCTCCGCACCGAAGCTGGACGAAGTGCTCACCGACGTGCACCGTGTCGCCCTGCTCCTTCTTCGCCCCGTCGATGAACAGCACCGCGTCGCCGGTGTCGTCGGGGAGGTTCAGGGGCGCCTCGGTGTAGCCCTTCACCTCGTTGGCAACGGCGTAAAAGGCGTCCTGGCCATCGGTGTCCGGCAACACGGAGGCGTCCGGCTCGTACATCGGGTTCAAGACGGCCGCCGCTCGCCAGGCGTCCAGCGCCTTCTTGTTGCGGTCGCCGCCGTACCACTCGGCGACGCCCCGGTAGAACAGCGACCGGGACAGGTCCGCGGACAGGATGAGCTTGGCGCTTGACGGAGCCGCGGCCTTCGCGTCGTCGAGGACCTTCTCGGCACCTCGGTAATCCTTCGCGATCAACTTGGCTTTCGCGGCATCCACGAGGGCGACGAACGCAGCGTCATCCGCTCGCGCCTGCGGTGCCCCGAGCGCCAGGAGCAGCGCCATCAACCCCATTGCCCCAAGACCCCTCATTGACACTCTCCCTGCTGCCAGGTCTGCGCCCCGGCGTCGAGCTTGAACACGCACGTCTTCCCCGGCGAAACGGCGAAGGATGCCCGGACCGCGCTCCCGCCCGCCGCCATGCGGACCTTCGTGCGGTAGGTTCCAGCCTCCAGGTCCTTGATCCGAAAGAAGCCGGTGCCATCCCAGTCGCCCTTGAAGCCGGTGGAATTCGTCACGTTGACCTCCACGGCCTTCTCCGGGATCGACAGGAGGACGCCGCCCTTGCCGGCCGCGTTGGGGCCCCAGTCCATGTTGGCGCTGCCCGTCGGCAGGTTGGCCGCCGGCGGCGCGTCTACCACCGGCGGATCGGTCGACGTGCCGCCGCCCCCCGTTCCATGCAAAACGACGACGCCGATGGTGACCGCCACTGCCGCCAGAACACCGAGCACCACCAGCCCGATGAGCACCTTGACCAGGCCGCCTCCAGACGACGACACGGGCTCGGGAGCGGCGTCCTCCAGCGGATCAAACGTCCGCGTCGAGGACGGCATGACCGCCGGCTCACGCGCCATCGGCAGCGTCATCGGCTTGCCGCCGGGCCCGTCGATCGAGCGGCTGGAGGTTCCCGCCGGGTTGACCGTCGACATGCCCGCGGGCACACGCGGCGCGATGGCGGTGTCGGGTCGGCTCTTCGGCATGTCGATGGCGCCGAGCGCGGCGTGGTGGGACGACGAGCCCCCGTGCCCGGGCTCCTCCCAGGACTCCACCTCACCGCCCGTGAAGCCGGAGCGCTCCTCGATCTGCGTGGTCCCAACGAGCGGATCGCTCGGATCCTGCGCGGGCTTGTGGGCCTCGTAGACCACGCGGACGACGTCCTTCGCAAAGCGCTTGAGCCCGCCGTCACGCGTGCGCTCCGCGAGGTCGTCCATGATGTCGTTGACCTGCGCGGCGGTCGGGCGCTGGGGCATCTCGTAAGCGAGCATGTTCGCCAGGGTTTCCTTGACCCGCTCGGCGTCCTTGGCGACCATCTGGCCAAGATCGATGCCGGCGATCTTCTCGCGAAGCGTGGCTTCGAACTTCTCTGGTCGGATCTGGATCTTTCCGAATGAGTCGAGCGTGAGCAGCTCGTAGAGCGTGATGCCGAGGCTGAAGATGTCGGCCGAGGTCGTGTCATCCTCGCCCATCAGCCGCTCGGGGCTCATGTAGGCGGCGCTCCCAAACGCGAGCGCCTGCGTCTTGGCCTCCCGCTCCTCAAAACTGGCGCGCGCCGTGCCGAAGTCGAGCACCTTGACGTCGCCCTCGACCGTCACCATCGCGTTGGAGGGCTTGATGTCCCGGTGGATGACGTTGAGCGGCGCGCCGCCCTGCAGGGGCACGGACGTGTAGGCCGCATCGAGCGCGGTCGCCATCTGCGCGATGACCTCAAAAGCAGCCTGGCGTGGAAAAATCTTCCCGTTGTCCTTCAGGAAGTTGGTGATCGCCTTCAGATCGACGCCCTGGAGGTACTCCATGACGATGGCGCACTGGCCCTGGATCGCGGTCAGGTCCTCCACCCGCACGATGTTCCGATGGCGCAACTTTCCAAGCAGCCGCGCCTCGTCCCGCGAGCGCATCACGATCTCGTCGTTGCCGACCCACTTTCCATGCAACACCTTGACCGCGACGATCGTCGAAAAGTTGTCGCCCGACTTCATCTCGGCAAGGTAGACCTTCCCAAATCCCCCAGCGGCGATCTCACTTACGAAGCGGAAGCGGCGGCGGGACTCCATTTCTCCTCGGGTTTGGCGGATCGGGCTAGGGCATCCGCAGCGCACCGCGGGAACGCCGCAGAACGATAGCACGGCGAGCCCGTCCGGCCAGCCGATCACCCCGGCGTTTTTCGGGACCGGGGCCGCGAGCGGGGTTAGAACGCCCCATGCGCGCATCGATCGACGTCGGCTCCAACTCCCTTCTCCTCCTCGTGGTGGATGACACCGGAAAGACCGTCGCCGACGAGCAACACGTGATCGGGCTCGGAAAGGGGCTCGGGCCGGAGCGGGGGCTCTTCCGGCCCGACCGGATGGAGGCGGCGATGGCGGTGTTCATCGGCTTTGCCGCACGGGCACAGTCGCTCGGGGTGAAGCCGTCGGAGATCCGCGCCGTAGCTACCTCGGCGTCGCGACGCGCCCTCAACGCGCCGACCTTCTACGCGGACGTGGCGCGCAAGTCGGGCATCAAGGTCGAGGTCATCTCGGGCGAGGAGGAGGCCCGCTACACCTGGCTCGGCAGCCTCGAAGGCATCGAGCTCCCCGCCGGTCTCTGCATGGTCGTGGACCCGGGCGGCGGCTCCACCGAGGCCATCTTCGGAGAACAACGTCAAATTCGGTCGCGGTGCTCGATGGAGGTCGGGACCGTGCGGCTGACCGAGCAGTTCCTCGGCTACGGCGCGGTCACACCCAGCGCCTACGCCCATCTGCGCGCGCACGTGGATGCGGTCGTCGGCGCGCTCGTCGTCCCCGCGATCCCCAAGGCGATCGTGGCGGTAGCCGGCACAGCGACGACGTTGATGGCGATGGAGCTGAAGCTCGCGACCTACGACGGCGCACGGGTGCACGGCGGCACGCTCTCGACCGCCTCGCTTCGGAAATGGATCGACCGTCTGCTCGCGGCGTCTCCGGAGGAGCGTCAGGCCCTGGTTGCCGTGAGCCCGGGTCGAGCGGACACGCTTCTCGCCGGCGCGACCATCCTCCTGCGCGTATTGGAACAGGCGCGGAGGCAGGCGTGCCGGGTGAGCGATCGGGGCTTGCGTCATGGGGTCCTGGTCGGGCGATGAGCAGGCCGGCCGTCGTGATCGTGGGCGCCGGCCTGCACGGCTGCGCGCTGGCGTTTGAGCTGGCAGAACGCGGTGCCGACGTCGTCGTCATCGAGCGCGGGATCGTCGGCGCCGAGGCGTCGAGCGCCGCGGCGGGGATGCTCGCGCCAACGGCGGAGGCGTGCGCGCATCCAGGCGGGACCGTGGCGCACGCCATCGGCGTCGACAGCCTCGCGCGCTACCCGGCGTGGTTGGCGCGCGTGCAGGCGGCGTCAGGCATGGCTGTGAGCGGGGCCTGGAGCGGCATCGTCATCGACGAACGGCGGTGCGCGCCGGGCGTGGCGCTGGAGGGGCGACTCACCGGGCGGGAGTTGGCGGCGATCGAGCCAAACCTCGCCATCGACCACGCGTTCCTGATCCCCGGCGAGGGCTGGGTCGATCCCGTGGAGCTGGTGGCCGCCGTGGCGCAGGCAGCGTTGAACGTCGGGGTTCGCTTCGTCCGGGGGGAGGTGCGCGCGGTCGCGGAGGGTGCAGTCACGATCGGCGCGGAGGGCGGGGAGCTACGACTCTGCGGCGAGGTGGTCGTCTGTGCCGGGGCGTGGACAGCGAGGGTGCCGGGGCTTGCGACGTTGCCGGTCGAGCCCGTCCGCGGGCAGATCCTCGCGTTGGACGCGCAGGGGTGCGGTCCCTCGCGCGTCGTGTTCGCGCCCGGCTGCTACCTGGTGCCTCGCCACGACGGGCGCGTGCTCGTGGGGTCGACGATGGAGCGCGTCGGCTTTGAGCGCGGGGTCACGCCCGAGGGCATCGCGGCGCTGTCGGCGGCCGCGGTTCTCGCCTGCCCTGGCCTCGCCGGAGCGGCCCGGATCGGCGCCTGGTCCGGTTTCCGCCCGGGAACGCCGGATGGGCTCCCGGTCATGGGGCGATGGCAGGGCGTGTGGGTCGCCAGCGGACACCACCGCAACGGCATCCTGCTCGCGCCGTACACGGCAGCCGTCATGGCCGGTGCGTTGCTGCACGGGGTGGCCCTGCATGCAGCGCTGGATCCTGGCCGATTCGCCCGGTCAGCCGCGTAGCGCTCGACGCTTACGGGGGCAGCCGGTCGGGGCAGCCGGCGCCGAGCGTGCACCGGGCGTAGATCTCGTGACGGTGGTGGACGGGCCGCAGGTGCCGACCTGCGCAGATGTCCGACTGCCTCGCTTCGATGATGGGGTCCTCGAATTCGAAGATGCGGCTGCAATCCAGGCAGATCAGGTGATCGTGGTGATCATCGCCCATGTGCGGCTCGTAGCGCGTCTGACCGTCCTGGAACTTGCGCTCGTGCGCAACACCGGCCTCCACGAACAGCTTCATCGTCCGGTACACCGTCGCGTACCCGACACCCGGGAGCCGGGTCTGCACCTGCGCCAGCAGCTCGTCGATGCTCGCGTGGCCGCCGAGCGCATAGAACACCTCAAGCACCTCGTCGCGCTGACGGGTGTGCTTGAGCCCGTTTTCGCGAATGTGCACCGCAAGGCGCGCTTGGGCTTCGGCGAGCGAATGCATCAGCCTTGGGTATCCCGACGGTCGGCCTCGGGTCGGACCTCCAGGAGGCGACGGGCGAAAGCCGCGAACCCGTGCCCGCCCGGCTCGGCGCACCGGAACGCAGGCCAGTCGGGGATCCGATCGAGGAAGGCGTCCACGTTCGCGACCCCCACCGAGAGTGGAAAGTGGCTGAACATGGGCGCATCGTTCGCCGAATCGCCGACGAAGGCCCAGCGGGATGGGTCGGCGGGCAGTCCCAGGTCCGCCGTCAGCCTCTGGAATCCAGCAAGCTTGTCGAAGGCGCCAAACCACCCGTTCACATGGATGGAGCTGACCTTCGACGTCGCGCCGATGGCGTCGAAGGCCGCGACGATCGCATCGACGGAAGCACGCGGGAGCGGCGGTACATCCTCGCAAAAATCGATGGCAAGGTCCAGCGCCCGGTAGCCCTGATCGCTCGCGAGCGCCGTTCCCGGGACCGAGGCGAGGATCGACGCAGCGGCGGCGTCCAGGGCCGCCCGGTTGGCGACGCGCTCGTCCAACTCCTGCCAGAATCCCCGTCGAAGCGCCGGCACGCTGGTGCCCGCCATCCAGAACCACAACCCGCCGTTTTCCCCAACGACCCCCCGCACGGGCCATTGCCGCGCGATCAGGTCGCACCACCCGGCGGGGCGCCCGGTCACCGGAATCACGGCGAACCCCGCCCGGTCCAGCGCATCCAACGCCGCAAACGCCGCGGGCACCAGCCGGCCACGATGGGTGAGCGTGTCGTCGATATCGCAGAGAACGCCGATTATCGGCGCCGCGTCGCCCAAGGTCAGCCGGTCGAGGGTCTGAAGTCGCTCGCTCATGGGCGCACCTCCGCGGGCGCGACGACGTCCCGGAGATGGCGGAGCTTGCGACGGATCGCGATGTTCGCAGCCAGCGGGCCGCCTGCGAGCCAGGACGGGCGCGCCGGAACCTCGCACCGGGGGTGGTCATTGAGCTGGAACCATGGCAACGCGCCGGTGTGATGCGCCACGGCGGCGGCATGGATCATCCGCGTTGCATGCCGCACCTCGTGCGGCTGGGCGTGGTCGGGCAGCGCCTGCAGGCGGATGTAGGGGCAACGCAGACCCGGAACCCCGCGCACGGCCTCCCGCGGTGCCCAGTACCCCTCGTCGTCCATGGCGTGTCCCGCAGCGGGCACCAACAACCGCCCTCCGGACGTGATGATCTCGCGATCGCAGGGGCCCTCCCAATCCAGCACGAAGGCGGGATCCAGCTCCGGCCAACGCGCGGCTGCGCCAACCGCGGCGGCTACCCCAAGCGAAAGCGCCAGGACCCCGACGCGCCCACACTCCCGGCCCAACGCGACGACGGCCGCTCGGACGTCGTCCTGATGTTCGGGGCCACCAAAATCCTCCTCGCCCCAGCTCTCGCCGCGGCCAGCCGGATCGAACACCAGCACCGTGTACCCGCTCCCCGCCAGCTCAGCCGCGTTGACGACCGCCCCGTACCCGCACAACGCGTCGATGCCCTGATGGATGCCCGGGCTCACGACGAGGCCTGGCTGCGCGCGCCCATCCTCGAGTCGGACGATCCGCGCCTCCAACGCATACCCGGCAGCCGAGGTGAGGCGGAGCGACCGCGTCTCCAGCTTCGGGTGGTGCCTCACCTGGTTCGCCCGGCGCGCAACCGCCTGGAACCGCCACTCCGCCGCCCGTCGCACATCCTCTGCGTTCATGGGGTCAGCTATCCCCGTCCGCGAGCACGTGGACCACCCGCGCCCCCGACCCGCCGACCACGATCGTCGCCCCGACCGGGCCGCCGGTCGCGAGGTCCACGCCCACCAGCCCGGGCATTTCCAGGCGCCGCTCCCCGGTCCCCACGTTGCCCACGACGAGCAGCTCGCCGCTCCGAAAGGCGAGAAGCTGCGCCGAGCCGGTGGGAACGAGGGTCGCCGTCGTCGCGCCCCACATCGACCGCACCTCGCCGAGCCAGCGCACGAGCAGCAGCATGCTGCCCGCCGTCCTCGCCTCGTCGTAGGCGTCCACGCCGACCTTGCACGCGGGATCGGCCTCAAACCATGGTTCGCCCGTCGAAAAGCCGCAGTTCCACTTGCCATTCCAGGGCATCGGTGCGCGCCAGGGCATGTCGACGGGCTGCGTCGTCGTGTCCGGGAGATCGAGCTCGTCGCCGTAGTACAGGGCGGGGTGGCCGGGGCCGAGGAGGTGGAGGGTCAACAACGTGCGCCGCAGTGTCGCGTCGTGAACGCGCGAAGCCAGCCGCGAACGGTCGTAGTCGCTCAAGAACGGACGGGTGCGGGAGACGTCGTCGCCCCAGGCGGTCAGCACCGATGTCACCCAGCCAACGTCAGCGTCGCGGGACGCCGCATCCCAGGCGAGCGTCCGAGGGACGTCGGCGACAGGGCCAAGCCCCACCCACGGCTGCAGCGTCTGCACCACCGGGTCGTTGGGCGCCGTCACCAGCCCGAGCGCGGGGTCGGCGACCAGCGCTTCGGCGACCACGGCGCTGGCGGCTTCGAGGGGTGGTCGGTCGCCCTCGGTCTGAAAATCGCGCAGCACGAACCCGTCGACCCCCGCGTCGACCAGCGGCGCAAGCCCAGCGACGACGTCGCCCGGGAGGCCAGGGTCGTCCCAGTCGAGGTCCGCGCTGCCGCACCCCTGCGAGGCATAGTAGTACCGCGCGTCCCCCGTCGGGCACCACCCCGGGGCGCTCGCCAGCCCGAGCTCGATCCGTCCGCCGCCGAGCAGGCCCTCGCGAAACCAGGGGTGCGACCGCCCGATCGCGTCCATCGGGACCTGCACCTCCAGACGCATGCCCTCGGCATGAAGATCCCCGGCCAGGGCAGCCAGCTCGTCGAGCGACCCGAGCGCCGGGTCGAGGCCTCCCGCTACGGGGATCGTGCGACCGGCGTCCCAGCCCGGCGCCACGGGTGTGAGCTGCACCGTTTGAACGCCGAGGCTCCGGATGTGCTGAATGTGCCAGCGGACGCCGAGTAGATCGCCGACACCGTCCCCATCGCTGTCCTGGAAGGCAGCGACCGGCAGGACGTAGACGAAGTCCGGCGGCGCCTTGGGCAGGAGTGGGATCAGGGTGGCGGTGCAGCCCGAGAGGAGGGCCGTCGCCAGCGAGACCGGGACGAGGGGAATTCGGAGGAGTGAGGACATGCCGACGCCCAGGGCAAGACGCATGCCCGACGGTTTTCGTCAAAGAATGCCGGTTGCTCCGTGCCGGGGGTGACAACCGTCACCCCCCCTGTCAGACTTCCGTCAGTTTTCCGTCGACAAGGGGGTCGCGGAAATAAATTCGCGAATTACCTCCCACCGGCCCCGGAGCCCCCATGGATCGCCGTTCCTTCCTCCACGACCTCGCGCGCGTCAGCGCGGGTGCCATCGCGCTCGCCACGGTCAGCCCGCCCGCCGCGGCCGACCCCCTCTACACGCTGAAGATCGCCTCCGTCGCCCCCGAAGGCACACCCTGGGCGAGCGGCGTCACCGATTTCAAGGCCGCGATCGAGGCATCCAGCGGCGGGCGCATCCTCGTCCGCCCGTTCCTCGGCGGCGTGCTGGGGGATGAGAACGAGACGGTCCAGGCCTGCCAGCGCGGGCAGATCCAGGGCGTTGGCGCGTCCACGGGCGCGCTCGCGAGCATCGTCCCCGAGCTGAACGTCCTGGAGCTGCCGTTCCTCTTCAAGAGCGCGGACGAGGCCGACTTCGTGCTCGACACCGTCATCCTCGCCTCGGTCGAGAAATCGTTCCGGGATCGCGGCTTGATCCTCGGGTTTTGGAGCGAGAACGGGTACCGCTGCTTCGGGACGCGCTACGGCATCATCAAGTCGCCGGCGGACCTGAAGGGCCACAAGCTGCGCTCGCAGGAGAGCCCCGTCCACCTCGAGATGTACAAGCAATTCGGCGCTTCGCCCGTCCCGATCCCGACGACAGAGGTGCTGACCTCGCTCCAGACCGGCGTCATCGACGGCTACGACAACACCGTGCTCTTCGCGACGGCGGCGCAGTGGACCAGCGCCACGAAGTTCTTCACGTTGACCAACCACATCTACCAGCCCGCGGCCATCGTGTTCAACAAGGCGTTCTACGACGGCCTCCCCGCCGACCTGCAGACGCAGATGATGAGCGCGCGCAACGGCCTGATGCAGAAGATGCGCAAGGAGATCCGGGCGATGCAGCCGTTCCTGCTTGAAAACCTGACCGCCATGCACATCACCGTCTACCAGCCGACGGCGGACGAGCTGGCGACGTTCCAGGCGCCCGCGAAGACCGCGCGCGACAACTACATGGCGGGGGCCAGCGCGGGCGAAAAGGCACTGTACGCGCTCATCACCCAGGGCATCGCGACCTACCGCAAGGCGCACCCGTAGCGCATGACGATCGCATCGCCGCCGTCCGCATAGTAGCGCGGGCGACGGCCGACCTCGACGAAGCCTTCACGCTCGTAGAGCCTGATGGCAGGCGCATTGTTCGCGCGCACCTCCAACCAGGCCGTCTCGGCCCCAGCAGCGCGGACCAATCGCCCGAGCAGCTCTCTGCCGACCCCCGAGCGCCGCACCGAGGGCATGGCTGCGATGTGCAGCACGTGCAGCTCGTCGATGACCAACCATCCAAACGCAAACCCAACCAGCTTCCCTTCCGCGTCGGCCGCCAACTGAATCCCCCCCGCTCGTTCAAACTCCTCACGTACCATCCCCGGCGTCCACGCCTCGTCACCAAAACAAGCCAGCTCCGCCGCGATCAATGCGGGAATGTCCGCCGTCGTCGCCTCGCGAAGCACGACCGGCCTCAGGGCGCCGTCCGCACGGGCACCCGCGTTCGGATATCCGTGATCCAACGCTGGTAGATCGGCACGAAGGCCGCGCTCTCCACGGGCGCATCGCCAGTCCCGGCCACGCGTCGGATGTAGTGCTCGACGACGAGGCGGCTGTAGAGGTAGCCCCGAAGGGACTCCCCATCGATGCCCCAACGCGCCATGAACGCCTCGAAGTCCTCGGGACGGGCCCACGTCGCGCGCACCCGCTCCCAGCGCGCCTCGACCTCGTCCGCCGTCGGCCGGTAGATGACCGTGTCGCTGGCCAAGGCGCGGATGATCGTGAGGTCGACGAGGCGCTGCTCGCGCGGGTAGTCGGGGGCCTCGAGCGCCGGGATCGGGCAGGCGTCGTGGGCGTCGATGTCGACGTCAAAAGCGAGGTCGCCGGCGGTGATGATGCGGTCGCCGACCGCGTAGAGGAGCCGGTCGACGGGCTCGGCGGAGGCGATGCGGATCAGCGGCTCGCGGCCCACCAGAGAAAGGACAAGCAGCGACAGAAGCACGGTCGCTGGATAACGTAGCGGGCGATAACCGGCAGTCTTCCGAATAGGTCAGGCACTTTCCCACGATGGTTGAAGCGATCTCCCTCTCCAAGTCCTTCGGCCCGACGGTCGCGCTGCAGGACGTTTCGTTCACGGTAGGGAAGGGCGAGATCGTCGGCTTCCTCGGGCCGAACGGCGCGGGAAAGACCACGACGATGCGCATCCTCACGGGGTACATCCCCGCGAGCGGGGGCGAGGCGCGCATCGCGGGGTTCGACGTGTTCGATCAGCCGATGGAGGTCAAGCGCCGCGTCGGATACCTCCCGGAGTCGCCGCCGCTGTACCCCGAGCTGAGCGTCGGCGAATACCTGAAGTTCGTCGCGGAGCTTCGGGGCGTGCGCGGGCGGGCCTGCAGCCTGCGGGTGGGTGCTGTGATGGAGCAGATCGGGTTGAAGGGGTGGGAGGGTCGCATCCTTGGCTCGCTCTCCAAGGGCTACCGGCAGCGCGTGGGTCTGGCGCAGGCGCTGCTGCATGACCCCCCGGTGTTGATCCTGGACGAGCCGACGAGCGGCCTGGACCCCACGCAGATGGTCGGGATCCGAGCGTTGATCCGGGATCTCGCTGCGGATCACACGGTCATCCTGTCGACGCATGTGCTCTCCGAGGTGGAGACGCTCTGCCCCCGCGCGGTCGTGATCGGGCGCGGTCGTATGCTCGCGCAGGGCACGCTCGCGGAGTTGAAGGCGCACGCAAAGCGCGGAAGCTGGACGCTCATCGAGGTGCAGGGCATCACCGCGCGCGACCTCGCAGACGCTGACGGTGTCGAGCAGATCGAGCCGATCCCAACGACCCTGCAGAGCGACGGCTGGACCAGCTACCGGGTGACGAGCCGAATCGACGTGCGCGAGGCGCTGATCAAGCGCGTCCACGCCGCCAACGGCCGCGTTCGAGCGGTCGAGGCGCGAATGGCGACGTTGGAGGAGGCGTTTGTCGACATCGTCGGCGAGGAAGGGGTCACGCTCGGTCGCAGGCCGGACCCGCCCCCGGCAGACGGCGTTCAGGCATGATCGGCGCGACCTGGACCATCTGGAAGAAGGAGATGCGGTGCTACCTCGTGAGCCCGCTCGCCTACGTCTTTCTGGCCGCCTTCCTGTTCTTGTCCGGGCTCTTCTTCTACCTTGGTGTGACCCTGACGGGCGAGGCGTCGCTCCGCGTGCTGCTCGCGAACCTCGCCGTCACCCAGCTCTTCGTGCTGCCCATGCTCACCATGCGACACTTCGCGGAGGAGCGCCGACAAGGCACGTTGGAGCTGCTGTTTACTGCACCGGTGCCGCTCGGAGCCATCGTCTTTGGCAAGTGGCTCTCGTCGGTGAGCCTCTGCGGGCTGATGTTCCTGGGCACAGCGGTATTCCCGGCGATCCTCGCGTATTATGGCAACCCGGACTGGGGCATCATGGCGACGAGCTACCTCGGGCTCCTCGCCGTTGCCTGCGGTTTCTGCGCCGCCGGCCTTTTTGCGTCGTCGCTGACGGACGATCAGGTCGCCGCTGGGCTGCTCGGCATCGTCATCCTGTTGCCGTTCTGGCTCGTCCACCAGGCCGAAGCGCTGGTCGGCGACGACTGGGCCGATTCCGTCAAGAAATTCGGCGTCCTCGTCCACCTCGAGTCCTTTGAGCGCGGCGTGCTGGACTCGGCGGACGTCCTGTACTTCGTGGCGTTCACCTTCATCTTCCTGTTCCTCACCTTCCGGTCGCTGGAGTCGCGCCGATGGCGATGAACCGCACCGCCAAACGTCGCCTCGCGTTCGGCTCCAACGCCAGCCTCGTCACCGCGCTGGTGGTGGCCGCCGTCGTGATGATCTGGCTCATCTCCGACCGATACCGCGTGCGCGTCGATCTCTCCGCGGATCAAGGCAGCACCTTGCTCGCCGACACGCGCAACAAGCTGCGCCTGCTCGACTCGGACGGCACGCCCGTCACCATCACCGCGTTCACAGCGCAGCGCGGCAAGCAGGATTCGATCTTCAAGGACAGGTCGCTCTCGGATCTGCTCGAGGAGATCGACTACGCCTCGCCGAGCGTCACCACGCATTTCGTGGATTTCGACAAGGATCGGCTGACAGCGGAGTCCCTCGGCGTCACCGACTATGGCGCTGTGGTCATCCAACGCGGCGAAAAGCGTGTGGATCTGGCCGACCGCGATCTGTTCCGGCACGTTGGCAAGGGCGACGACAAGCACCTCGACTTCCTCGGTGAAGCCGCAATCAATCGGGGCTTTTCGCAGCTCCTCTCCGACACGAAGAAGACGGTGTACGCGCTCATCGGCCACGGCGAGATGACGCCCGAGAGCCACGACCCGAACGGCCTCGCCGACCTCGCATCGGCCCTCGACCAGGAACATTACGAGCTCAAACCCCTCGATCTCGTCCGTGGACGCAAGGAGGGCGAGGCCCCGCGCGTGCCTGAGGACGCCGCTGGCCTGCTCATCGTCCACCCGACTGTCACCATCCCGGCGTTGGAGGAGGATCTCATCCTCTCCTGGTTCTCATCCGGCGGCGCCCTCTTGTTCGCCGTCGAACCGGACGGCCTCTCGCCCGATCTGCTCGGCCGCTTCGGCGTCGCCGTGCCCTCCGGCTACGTGCTCGACAAGCTGCTGCTCTACCCCTACCCGGACCGCCCTGTTCCCCGGTATCGGAGCCACCCGATCACGCAGACGTTGCAGGACGGGGAGCTGGTGACGGTCGTGAGCCGCGCTGCCCCGCTGCAGGCGAGCGTGCCCGCGATCCCGGGCGTCCGAAGCTCCACATTGCTGGAGACCAGCAAGGACGGCTGGATCGAGCGCGGCGGCGACACCGTCAACGGACAAGCGGCGTACCAGGCCGACACGGACGGCGCCGGACCGGTCACGATGGCGCTGGCCCTGGACGTCTCGCCCGAGAGCGGGCTTGTGAAGCGCAAGGCCGGCAGGGTCGTCGTGCTGGGCGATTCGGACCTGCTCAGCAACGCGGTTCTGGCGGAGGGCCCGGGAAACCAGAGCTTCGCCGTGAACAGTGTGCGGTGGCTGCTCGGGGATGAGGCGCGGATCTCGGTCATCGGCAAGCCCAGCGCGGTCCGACGGCTCACGTTGACGGACGAGGACCGAGGCCGGATCCAGTGGCTGGCGATGGGCATCGCGCCGCTGCTCGTGGGCCTCGCGGCGGGCGGCGTCTGGGCCTCGCGGAGGGGCAGATGAACACGTTTTTTCGGCAGTTTCGGGGGACGATCCTCGCGCTGGTGGCGTTCGCCCTGGTCGGCGTCGCGTTCTGGAAGCTGCAGCCACACGTCGAGACGCCGCTCGAGCGCAAGGCGAAGAAGGGCAAGGAGGACGGCGTCGCGCTGTTCGCGTTCGAAAAAAGCGACCTCACGAAGGTGATGGTCGAACGGCCAGACGGCACGATCAACCTCGCGGAGAAGCCCGACGGCTGGTGGATCGACGGCGCTGACGGCATCGCAGACGGCAGCACCCCGACGGGCAAGGCAGCCTCGCCCGACCCACTCCCCGCGAGCCGGTCGATGGTCAACCGCGTGAAGCACCAGCTTCACGACCTCGTCAGCCGTGCGACGGTCGTCGAGAACACAGGCGACATGGCGCTATACGGGCTCGGCCAGAGCGCCATCCACGTGACCCTGCAGATGCGCGACGGCAGCATCCACACGTTTGACGCCGGGGATCCGAACCCATCGGGCGTGAGCTTCTACATCCGCCCAACGCCAGGCGACATCGTCTACACCGTGAAAAAGTCGGCGGTCGACTACTACAGTTTGTCGCTTGCCGAGTTCCGCGAGCGCCGGTTTGCGAGCTTTGATTCCAAAGACGTGGACGCGCTCGACGTCAAATGGGCGGCGTCCAAGGATTTTCCGGACGGGCGACACCTGCGGTTCCAGCGCACCGGCGAGCACGGCTGGGACCTGCTGGAGCCCGAGCACTTTGCCGCGAGCGACGACGGCGTGCGTGGCCTGATGGGCCGGGTCTCGGCGCTCAAAGCGGTGAAGTTCGTCACTGACCGCCCGACCCCGGAGGATCTCGCGACCTACGGCCTCGACCACCCGAAGTTGCAGGTCGCGCTCACGTTTGAGGGAAAGGACCCGATCACGCTGCAGGTCGGCAACAATGCGCCTGAGAAGGACGGCACCTACGATCTCGCGTACGTGCGGCTCGCCGAGGATCCCAGCGTCTACACCGCGCGCAACGGACTGCTGGAGGACTACGCGAAAGAACCGGCGTCCTACCGGCTGATGCGGTTCGGACGCATGGACCCGAACCGCGTCTCGCTCGTCGCCGCCACGTTCGTTGCCCCGCCGCCCGACAAGGACACGCCCGCGATCGACAACGACGCCGATCTGAACGGCACCGTCACCGTCCACATGGCGGCCGACAGTTGGATGTGGGACGACGGCGTGCCTGTCGCCGGGTCCACCCCCAAGCGCGTCGCCCAGCGCGCCGCGGACATCGAGGCCGACGAGTTCGTCTCGTCCACGCCTGCCGACACAAAATACGGCTTTGACCACCCGATCGTCTCGATGCACCTCCAGGACCTGGACGGCACCGACCGCACCTTGCTCGTCGGCAAGAAGGGGCCGCCAACCACCGATCACGATGGGCGCGACCGCGATCGCTACTACGCGCGTGTCTCCGACCACGACGAGGTGTACCTGGTCGACACCGGCATCCTCGAGGTCGTCAAGGACCTGATGCGCGAGCACCGTCGCAAGCTGACGGGCGACGATGCCAAGGATCAACGGGACGAACGTATCGACGCCGAGCACCAGAAGCCCGTCGGCCCGCAGCTCCCCGGCCAACCGGATCGTCCCGGGATGCCACCGCGCCCCGGGATGGCTCCACGCCCGCCTCCCCCAGCCCCGACGAAAACCCCAGCTACTGGAGCGAAGAAACCATGATCCCCGCCGGGTTTGTGCTGTCAGCGTTGCTCGCCTGCCACGCACACCCCCCTTCACCCGCGCACACGGCGACCTTGATCTACACCGACCACTGGGACGGTGAGATCGAACCCTGTGGGTGACCCCACCACCCAACGGGCGGTCTGGCCCGACGCGCAACGACGATCGCGGAGACCCGCGAAAAGACGGGAATCGGGCCTGTTTTTGTCGTTGACGCGGGGAACCTCTACTGGCGCAGCGGCCGGCTGACGAGCGACGAGCGCCCCCAGCAGGTCGAGAAGGCCACGTTGATGGCCGACGCCGTCCACAAAGGCGGCATCGACGCCATGTTGTTGGCCGAAGGCGACCTCGCGCTCGGCCTCGACTTCGTGAAGGGCCTGGCGACGAAGGATGAGCTGCCCTACCTTGCGTCCAACCTGGACTGCGGCGACGGATTCCCGGCGAAGGACAAGGTCCTTTCGAAGGACGGTGTGACCGTCGGGGTGCTCGGCGTCGTGAACAACGAGCTGGTCTATCCGGGGTGTACGGCGACGGACCCGCAGGCGGCGGTGCGGGACGGGCTGGAGCGCTTGAAGGGGAAGGTGGACGTCGTCGTGCTGCTGGACGCGCTGACGGAAGACGTGAGCGCGGGGCTGATGAAGGCGGTGCCGGGCGTGGATCTCGTGGTCGGCGGCACCTCACAGCCGCTCCAGAGCCCGCTCCCCGTGCCAGGCGGCGGCTTGCAGCTTGGGCCGGGCGGGCGCGGGCGCAGCGTCGGCGTTCTGACGTGGACGCTCTCGCCAAACGCAACGTCCTGGCACGAGGACAGCACCATCGGCCGCCTCGCTAGCCAGCGCGACGTGTTCCGGCAGAAGGTCTCGGAGGCCAACGCCGCGGTCAAAGCGGCGGCGAGCGACACCGACCGCGCCGTCGCGCAAAAGCGGGCCGACTACTACCAGAAACAGGTCGACGACGTGGACGCACAACTCGCCATCGCCACCACCGGCGGGTTGACCACGAACACCGCCCACAACACGCTCGTGACGCTCGACACCGCCGTGAAGGACGACCCGACCGTCGTTCAGATGGTCGCGGACGCCAAAACGCGAATCGCGGCCGCTGCCCCGGTTTCGGTCTCGGCGCCGGCCGTCGCGCTCACGTCCCCGCATGGCAGCCCCTACGTCGGCAACGGGGCCTGCTCGGCCTGCCATGCCGGGCCGAGTGCGCAGTGGTCAAGCACCGCGCACGCCCACGCCTATGCCTCGTTGGAAGTCAAGAACCGGCAGCTCGACCAGGACTGCTACACCTGTCATGTCACCGGCGCCGTCGCTGTCAATGGCGCGGTCACCGGTCCGACGAAGCCGACGGAGGTCAGCGGGCTCACGAACGTAGGCTGCGAATCCTGTCACGGCCCGGGGCGCGAGCACGTCGAGTCCCCCACGACCCCCATGGCCATCCCGCAGCAGGCCACCTGCGAGGGGTGCCACACTGCGGCGCAGACCGAGGGGCGGTTCGATTTTGCAACTTACCTGCCCCAAATTGTCCACAACGGCAGCATCACCGCAGACGCACCGGGGGAGAAAGCGCGGGGCGGAACAACACCCTGAGGGGGGGTTGGGTGCCACTCAACACCCCGCGCATGCCCTGCATAGCACGGTTCGCGCGGCGGTCAACGGCCGACGTACACGCGGAGGTCCGCGCCAGCGTCGTCGAGGACAATCCAGCTCGGGTCGGCCGGCGACCGGGCGAGGATGAAGGTGTAATATGACGACGGCTCGGCGAGCAGTTTTCGGCAGCGTGACGAGGAATGACCGTTGAATGAGGCTTCTTCGACGGGCGTGGGGTAGAGCCGGCTGTCGAGGGAGAGCCCGGCGCAGTCGACCACGTGGACGGCCACCCCCGTCGGGGCGCTGTCGATGGCGCGCCGAAGGGCTTCACGGGCGACGGCGATGGGCGGGAGGGCATCGATGCGGACGGCCTGAGCGTGCGACGGCGGCTCGTTGGAGCGCCCGGTCGCGCGGTCCATGAGCGTGTGCGCGTAGGTGCGCCAGCCAATCGCGAATACGAGTGCGAGGACGCTGGCTGCGACGAATCGACCCGAATCGGACCGGGCGAGGCCCGGGAGTACCGCCAGGGTCCGGAAAAGCCCGCCGACAAGCAGGATCGCCACCGGCCCCGCGAGCGGGAGCAGGTACCGATGCTCGACGCCAACGACGAACGCCGCGGGGAGCAACGTCAGGATCAAAGCGAGGAGTGGGAGGGTTCGTCGACGGACGCCGGCCGCCGCCAGCACCGCGACCAGCCCCCAGGGCCACGGCGCCATCGGCACCATCCGCACGAGGTTGCGCCACGCCGTCTCCCGACCGCAGGCGCTCCAGAGATCCGCGACGACGACGGCCGCGGCCCGCTTGTCGACGCACATGGCGACGCCCGCCTCGCGCGCGTGCAGGTCCCGCTGCAGTGCTATCTGCTCGGGGAGCGAGAGCAATTGCACGGGTAGTCGGCCGATGATCACCGCACGGGTGATGAGCGCCAGCCCCCCGAACGCAAGTGCGGCGGCAAGCCGACGCCGATCCACGGGGAACGCCAGCATCGTCCCGACGAGCGCGCTGGCGCCGAACACGAGCCCGCGCGCATCGGTCGCGCCCGCGAGCCCAAAGCCCACGCCCGCCGCCACCGCCCACGGCCAGCGAACGCCCACGTCGCCCGCAATCCCCTGGTTCAACGCGTACAGTCCGGCCACCACCAGCGCCGCGAGGAGCGGGTAGGGCGTGGACATCCGGGCCTGCAGCGCCAGATCCGGCCAGACGGCCAACAGCCACGCAGCGCCCGCACCGGCCCAGGGCCCTGCGAGCCGACGCCCCAGCGCCGCCGTGCACAGCAGCATCCCCGCAACGGCGAGCATGCTGACGAGCTGGCTGGCCTCAAGGAGCCGGCCGGCCACGGGCGTCAGGAACAGGCACAGGAAGGGGTGCAGCGGGCCGCGCCAGGTCTGGTACGCCGCCCAGTCGCCCTGCGCGATGGCGAGCGCGTTGCCGAGGTAGCGCTGCCAGTCGATCCCCAGAGGCACGTCACGCACGGGCAGGCTCACGGCCTGGAATTCGACGCACGCCAGCGCCAGGAGGATCAGCCCGTACTCAACGCCTGCGGCTCGCCGTGACCTCGCGCCCCCGCTCGTAGCGACTGGCGCGGAGGGCGGATCGGTCGTCTGGACGGCGGGCATCGGGTCCGGGGCTTTATCGCTTGCGGATCGTGGGGTCGCCGAATAGTCGCTGAACCGTCATTCAGTCGCCGTCCGCCGCCCCACCTCCAGCCCCGTCGTCCATGCCCATCGACCGCCCCCGCACGAGCGCCGACAAGCACGACCGCATCCTCGATGCGGCCATCGACGTGTTCGCGGAGAAGGGGTTCCATCACGCGCGCATCAGCGACATCGCGGCGAAGGCGGAGGTCGCAGACGGCACGATCTACCTGTACTTCCGGAACAAGGACGACGTCCTCATCACCATCTTCGAGGAGAAGATGGGGATGCTGATTGCCGGCCTGCGCGAGGCCCTGGAGGGCGTCGACGACCCGTTGGAGCGCGTCCGAACGTTCGCGCGGTACCACTTTCGGCAGGTGAAGGACCACGAAGCGCTCTCGGAGGTGCTGCAGATTGAGCTTCGATTGTCCAACAAGTTCCTCAAGGAATACCGCCCGACGCGCCTGTGGGAGTACCTGAACGTGTTCGCGATCATCCTGCGCGATGGCCAGGACCGCGGGGTGATCCGGCCGCTCGACGCTTTCTCCAGTATGTGGGCGTTCTTTGGCGCGTTGGACGAGATCGCGATGCAGTGGGTGCTGGCCAACAAGGAGCGGAAACGCCGCTTCTCGCTGGACGCCTCGGCCGAGGCCGTCGCCGACATCTTTGTCCGGGGCATCGCCGTGAATCCAAGCGCCGTCCCCGTCTCAGCACTCGGTCCGGTCGCCGGCGAGCACCCCCCAGATTCCCCGCCTTCTTCGTTCTCTCTGTCCACTTCTACCCAGGAGCTCCCGTGAAACTCGGCGTCTGCATCAAGCAAGTCCCGGCCACCGACACCCGCGTGGTCATCAACCCCACCGCCTCCGGCATCCTCACCAACGACGTGAAGTGGGAGATCAACCCCTACGACGAGTACGCGCTGGA
>CAIMSU010000078.1 GCA_903844155.1 uncultured Pseudomonadota bacterium
ATCGAGGCGTTGAAGAGCGGGATCGGGCCGTGATACGCTTCACCCATGGCACACCTTCCGGAACGAGTTGGATCGAGAGATCAACCAGGTTCTATGCCGTTTTCAGAGGGTGTACCACTCTTCTGGCACGAATATGGCGGGCTGATGTTGGATTCATGGCCCTGAGCCAGGCCAGCGATTCAACGATCAAGGCCCACACGAATTTCCATCGTGGATACCCTACGTTTCTCAAAAGTTGTGGCAGCAACGCTATTCTCGACGGTGTCACCGATTCTGACTACCCGGCGGCACTGATGTTCGGCGCCCAGGGCGAGGTCAGCGCTACGCCGAGTGGCTATGTGAAGTACCAGACATCCACGGGCAAGGGTGCCTCTGGCGGCCCCCATTTCTTTTGTCCCACTGGGGATTGTGGGGACAGCCACTTCATGTCGGGGGTAAATTCGCACGGACAGATGAGCTTCCCCACATCGACGTTGACCGTAGGAGATTTCATAAGTACAGTCTACATGTTTGGGTACGTCGCTGGCCCGAAGGCGCGCGACATTCGTGACTTCGTCATCGGGAGTACGCCTTGATCCTCCTCACGCTCGTCTTGGTCGGATGCGGCAGTCCGGCGTTCTCGACGGGCGACCCTTGTGTGGTGGAGGTGCAGGATGCGTCGAAGGCGCCGCTCTCGGAGGACGCACTATGGGGGCTCGTCGATCAGCTTGAGTGGACGAGTGTTTCGTGGCAATTGTCAAGCACCTCTCCGACTTCAATTATCTCGCTTTCACTTGAGCGTGCCCTTGGGAATACCACGGTCGTCACGCGCCACGGCGGCGATATTCAGGCATGCCGCCCCGGACCCGAGCTCGCGGTGCCCGTGCACATGAACATTTCGATGGATGATGGAGAATCCACATGGGGCACCGACGAGGATATTTTCGCCGCCGACCTGACGCCGGAGCACGTGTACTTCGAGGGGGTTCAAAGCACATGTACGCTCACCGGGGCATGGCTCGATGCGGCCACGCAGATCATGACGACCGACTTTGGGGCCGGCGATATTAGCTGTTCCGCCCTCGTGTTCGATGGGCTCGCAATCACTGGAGTGGAGGTGGATGCGCTCTACGTCGATCAGGATGTGGGCGAGGCGCTTTGGAACGGTGAGGGAGAGTCTCAGGCCTCAGGATCTTGATCCCGTCACTACGGGCAACTCGCATCCTGCCACGAATCCTCATTGGGGACATTGCCACACTCATCGACCCCATCCGGCGCGGAGATGCGGGCTTCAACCCCGCCTTGCACTTTCACCGCCGATCGGCGATGGCGTAGATTAATCGTTCAGGGCACCGATGTAGTGCATTCCGGTTCGAATCCGCACCAGAACGCACCTGTCTGAACCGGCTCTGAGCGACAGGCCGTCCTGGGTCAGCCCCACACGGCAAAGCGCCCGGCGGGGCTGGCGGAATGCTCCAAAACCCGCGCGATGCGCCGGGTAGCGAAACGCCGGGTGCAGATCGGGCCCCGCATCGCTCTGCGCTCGTCCAAGGCGCTCACAAGATCCGAGCAACCGGGTTGTCCACGAAGATGGCACCTTGGCGGACGTAGGCCCGGAAGACGGCGATCGAGCGGTGCCGGGTCTGGCGCATGATGTCGCGCTCGGGAACGCCGGCGGCCGCGGCCGAGGTGGCGAAACCGGCGCGCAGCGAGTGCCCCGCGTAGGCGAGGGGATCCAGCCCGGCGCGCTCGGCCGCCTCCTTGACCAGGTCCGCGACGGCGCGGTCGGAGAGACGGGCGGGCGCAATCCGGCCGTGCCGGTTCACCGGCCGGAACAGGGGGCCGACGACCGGAGCGCCCGTCCCCTCGAATACGGCACGCCAGGCCACCACCGCGGCGACCGGGCAAAGGTCCGGGCGTCGGGCGCGCGGGATCCCCAAGACCTCGCCGCGTGCCTCGGGGTCCGTCTTCGAGCTGCGGATCGTGAGCGCCAGTCCCTCCGGCCGCGACTCCAGGTCGGCGACGTCCAGCGCGACGAGCTCGCTCCGCCGGAGCGCCCCCGCGAACCCGATCAGGAGTAGCGCCCGGTCCCGAACCGCCCGGGGACCGTCCCCTCGGGGGAGCGCCGCAAGGAGGTCCTCGACGCGCAGGGGCCGCACCTGGCGCTGGGCGATCCCGTGCGTGCGCCGGATTCCGCGCAGGACCGCGCGCACGGCGGGATGCGCGCGGGGACTCGCCAGATCGGCCGCGTGATGCGCGCCGACGATGGCCGCGAGGTGCCTTTCAAGGCTCGCCGGCGCGGCCCCAGCTGCAGCGCGCTCGGTCAGCCAGATCGCGAGCAGCTCCGGCGAAGCGGGCAGGGGCACGGCCCCACGCGCCCCGCACCAGGTGGTCCACGTCGACCAGCTGGCGGCGTACGCGCGCTTCGTCGCCTTCGCGACGCCGGCGTCGAGGTAGCTCTGCACCCGCGCGAGTTCGTCGAGGGCGAGAACAGCCGGGGTGGTGACGACGGGGACGAGGGCGTTTTCGGAGGGGGTCACGCTCCCGTTCTAACCTCCGAGAATAGAACCTTCTCGGAAGCTGGAATGCAAGAAGGCGCTGGCTGCGGTTGCGCCCAGGATCGAGTAGATGGTCTGCGATGGAGCGAGCATGACCGACGACAAGTTCACCCGCTGGACGGTCATCGCGAACGGGGAGCCGGACCTCCGCAAGAAGGTGGTGTCGGACCCCGGCAGGAAGAAGGCTGTACCGGCATCGTCGCC
>CAIMSU010000079.1 GCA_903844155.1 uncultured Pseudomonadota bacterium
AGGCCGTGTAGGTCGCGCCCCCCGACTTCGCGAGCACCTTGGTGATCGCGGCGGTCAGGGACGTCTTGCCATGGTCAACGTGGCCGATGGTGCCGATGTTGACGTGCGGCTTGTTGCGCTCGAATTTTGCCTTGGCCATGACGAACTCCAGAGAGAGAAGCGGGGATCAGAACTGGGTAAACGGGGAGATTCAGTATCCGCGGAGCTTGACGACGATCTCGTTGGAGAGGGCCGCCGGGACGTGTTGATACTGGCTGAACTGCATGGTGAAATCGGCTCGCCCCTGGGTCGCAGACCGCAGGTCGGTGGCGTAGCCGAACATCGAGGAGAGGGGGACCTCCGCCTCGATCACTTGCACGCCCGCTCGGGCGTCCATGTGCGTGATCGATCCGCGGCGGCCAGACAGGTCGCCGAAGACGGCGCCGGTATACTCCTCCGGCACGGAGATTTCAAGCCTCATGATCGGTTCAAGCAAAATTGGGGCCGCCGCGCGCAGGGCCTCGGTGACTGCCATCGTGCCGGCGATGCGAAAAGCAATCTCGGAGCTGTCGACTTCGTGGAAGGACCCGTCGTAGAGCTCCACGTCCACGTCGCTGCATGGAAAGCCGACGAGCACACCGCGATCGAGCGCCTCGCGGCAGCCATCGAGCGCCGGCTTGAGGAACTCCTTCGGGATGACGCCGCCTTTCGTCAGGTCGCGCACCGTGTGCCCGGCCCCGATCGCGTTCGGCCGCACATGCACCTTGACGTGCCCGTACTGCCCTTTTCCACCGGTCTGCCGCCGGAATAGGCCCTCGCCATTCGCCGCCTTCGCGATCGCCTCGCGGTAGGCCACCTGCGGCTTCCCGACCTGGCAGTGCACCTTGAACTCGCGGTCGAGACGGTCGCGGATGATGTCCAGGTGCAGCTCGCCCATGCCGGAGATCAGCGTCTGGCCGCTGTCCTTGTCGACGCGCACCCGGAACGTCGGGTCCTCGTCCGCGAGCTTCTGGAGCGAGGCGTTCAGCTTGTCCTCGTCCGCCTTCGTCATCGCCTCGATCGCCATCGAGATGACGGGCTCGGGGAAGGTCATGGACTCCAGCACGATGGGGTGCTTCTGATCGCAGAGGGTGTCGCCGGTCGCGACGTTCCGCAGCCCCGCCGCGGCGACGATGTTGCCGGTGGTCGCGTGCGTGATGTCCTCGCGCTGGTTCGCGTGCATCTGCAGCAAGCGGCCGACGCGCTCGCGCTTGCCCGTGCGCGGGTTGAGCGCGACGCTGCCGGCCTCGAGCGCGCCGGAGTAGACGCGCAGGTAGGTGAGCGTGCCGACGAAGGGGTCGGTCTGGATCTTGAAGGCCAGCGCGCAGAAGGGCTCGTCGGGCGACGCTTTTCTTGTGACGGACTTCGTCACGTCATCCGGGTCCTTGCCGACGACCGCAGGCAGGTCCAGGGGCGACGGCAGGTAGTCGACGACGGCGTCGAGCAACGGTTGCACCCCGCGCTTCCGGGCCGCCGTCCCACAGAACACGGGGACGACCCGACCCGACAACGCCGCCGTTCGGGCCGCGCGCTTGATCGTGGCCACCGGGACCGTCGCGCCCTCGAGGTAAAGCTCCATCAGCTCGTCGTCCTCGCCGGCGACGGCGTCGAACAGGACCTCGCGCGCCTTCATCGCATCCTCGACCATCTCGGCCGGGATCGGGCGTTCATCGAAGGCAGTTCCGAGGTCGTCGCCCGGCTTCCAGTACAACGCCACTTCCCTGACCAGATCCACGACCCCGACAAAATGCTCCGCTTCCCCGATGGGAAGCTGGAACGGGATCGGGTTGGCGTTCAGGCGGTCCCGGATCGTCTGGACGGCGGCCACGAAGTTCGCGCCGGTACGGTCCATCTTGTTGATGAACGCGAGCCGCGGGACGTGGTAGCGCTCCGCCTGCTTCCAGACCGTCTCGGACTGCGACTGCACCCCCTCAACGGCCGTAAAGACGGCAACCGCACCGTCCAGCACGCGCAGGCTGCGCTCGACCTCCATCGTGAAGTCGACGTGCCCCGGCGTGTCGATCAGGTTGATGCGGTGGTCCTTCCAGTGGCACGTCACCGCTGCGGACTGGATCGTGATGCCGCGCTCGCGCTCCTGCACCATCCAGTCCGTGCTGGTGTTGCCCGAATCGACGTCGCCCATCCGGTGCGAGACCCCCGTGTAGAACAGGATGCGCTCGGTGAGCGTGGTCTTCCCCGCATCAATGTGGGCCATGATGCCGATGTTGCGGAGGATGGCGAGATCGGGAGCCATGGCAATGGTCCGACGAGAGGCCGTTTCTTGGGCTCCTTTGGACTCATCTGGCGTCGCCGAACCCGGGAACAAGTCATGGTTCCTGTGTGCGAGGGCGACACGCGGGCGTGTCCAAAGGTGTGGTGGGAAGCGGAAGGCTCGGCGAGAACTCCTCGGTGCGATGAAAGGGGGCGACGGCCCCGGAGGGCCGCCCGAACTACCAGCGGTAGTGCGAGAACGCCTTGTTCGCTTCGGCCATGCGGTGCACGTCGTCGCGCTTCTTCACCGCGTTGCCGCGGTTGTGGGCCGCCTCGATGATCTCGTTCGCGAGCTTCTCGCGCATCGTCTTGCCGGACCGCTCGGCCGCGTACTCGACCAGCCAGCGCATCGCCAGCGACATGCGGCGTTCCACGCGGACTTCCACGGGCACCTGGTAGTTCGCACCGCCGACTCGGCGGGACTTGACCTCGACCAGCGGCTGGCAGTTCTCAAGCGCGCGCCGGAAGACCTTGAGGGCCTCCTCCCGCGTCCGCTCTTCCACGGTGCTGAACGCGCCGTAGACGATGTCTTCGGCGACGGCCTTCTTGCCGTCCTCCATGACGATGTTCATGAATCGGGTGACCAGCTCATCCCCGTACAGGGGATCGGGCAGGACGGTACGCTTGGCAACTACGCGACGACGGGGCATCTGTGATTATCCTCTTACTTCTTGTTCTTCGGGCGCTTGGCGCCGTACTTGGACCGGCTCTGCTTCCGGCTGTTGACGCCCTGGGTGTCCAGCACGCCGCGGATGATGTGGTAGCGCACGCCGGGGAGATCCTTCACGCGGCCGCCGCGGATGAGGACGGAGGAGTGCTCCTGCAGGTTGTGACCTTCGCCGGGGATGTAGGAGGTGACCTCCATGCCGTTGGTGAGGCGCACGCGGGCGACCTTGCGGAGGGCCGAGTTCGGCTTCTTCGGGGTGGTGGTGTACACGCGGGTGCACACGCCGCGCTTCTGCGGGCAGGACTTGAGAGCGGGCGAGTTCGTCTTCGACTTGACGGCCTCACGGCCCTTGCGAACGAGCTGATTGATGGTGGGCATGGAGTCCTGCGACCTGAAGGGGCGATTTCTTGGGGACGGTTCGAGGCCGTCCGGATGGGGGACGGTCAGAGCCGACGGCGTTTATGGGATCAGCCGTCGCGTGTCAAGGCACAGGCTGCGCACTCGCCGTCGAAGCGGACCTCCGCCGTCGCCGCTTGTCCTCGTCGCCAGACCTGCACCTCGTCCGCCGCGACGTCCTCGACGGCGCCACATGCGGTGCAAACGAGATGATGGTGCGGACCCATGTTTGCGTCGAAACGGGCCTCGCCCGGGTTCATACGGACCACCCGGATCAAGTCGAGCTGCTCGAGCAACGACAGCGTGTTGTAGACCGTCGCCCGGCTTGACGACGGGTCCGCGCCAGAGACGGCGAGGAGTACATCGTGCGCGGTCGGATGCGCCGTGGTGGAGCATAGAAAGCGCGCGATCGCGCGGCGAGGCACCGTCCAGGCGTGGCCAGCGTCGCGCACAAATGCCTCCATGCGACGCTCCATGGCGTCGGGCGATGCGGCTCCCAGCGGCTCGACGTCGTTCACGGGCACAATGTCGTCCACTCGTGACCGTTCGTCAAGCCGTTACAATACTCATCCCGCATTTCATATCGCACTGATATGAATTACGGGATGAGCATTGTAACGGATTCCGACAATCAGGGGGACGGAGGGAGGATCGTGGGCAGCCGAACGGTCCGGCAAGCCCGCTGTGCGGAGGCGGCCACGGGCTTGCGGAGCGGGAGCGACCCATGGAGGGTGCAGCCCGCCCCAGGGGCGACCAGGAAAAGTCCGAATCCCCCGCGCCGTCGCGCAGCCCGGCACCTCCTTCCCTGTTGACGACGCCCAGTCCGCGTGCATACTGGTGGTGTCCGACCTGTTCGTCTTCCCGAGCGACCGGGTTTCTTCTTCCTCTTTTCCCACCTCCGGGGGCGTACCGGTTTCGACGGGGTATTTGAACGCCGAACGGCGTGGCAAGGGTGGGCTCCTTCAATCGGCCCAAATGCAAGCTGCCAACAACAGCAACCACTTCGAAGAGGCCCTCGCGGCTTAGTCGAAGTCCGGGAGGCATCGCGACCACCCGGCATTCGGTGAGGACCGGCCGACCCTCACCGGGTGTAATTCAGGCACGCAGCGAGCCCGGGGCCAAGCACCCGCCGGGTAAGCGAAGAATAAACAGGAGGCTTTGACGGTCCACAAAGGGGACGACACTGGCCGGTCAGTTTCCGGAAGGCCACGTATCTGTAGAGCACGATGATGCTTCGGACAGGGGTTCGACTCCCCTCGCCTCCACCATTCGCAACCCGGGGCAGAACTTTGGTCCGACCGAAGTTCTCCCCGGTGTTCGCGGAGGATCCGCCCAGCTCGGCGGGCAGCGTGAAGGTGACGGTCAGCTTCATGCCGTCCGCTTCGATCCGCGTGATCCACGCGCGGAGGAACGCTCGCTGGGCGTTGGCCGTACCGGTGGCGAGGACAGCCCGCAGGCGCTCCACATAGCGGGCGATGGTCGCGGCGTCAGCGAGCCTGATCACCGGGGTCGATGCCGTCGCGAGGCGGGCGTGGTTTGCCGTCAGCGTGTCCACGTTGGCCTTCACCTCACGGATGCGGGGGGCGAGGATGGTGAGGTCGATGCCGCCATCCTCGATCGCCCGGTACAGGTTGTCGAGCTTCCGGCGAGCCTCGGCGAGCTGGGCGGTCGCAGCCCCGACCTCGGCGCGGGCGGCCTGGCCGACGGCATCCGCCTCTTCGTTGACGAGGTCGAGCAACTCGCGCAGGTACCTGGCGGACAGGACGTCGCGTTGGAGCAGGTCGATGACCGCCGCCTCCGTCTCGTCCTTTGGCAGCGGCTTCGCCGTGCAGGCTTCGGCGCCGAGCTTCTTCTTCTTCTGGCAGACGTAGTAGCGGTACTCGCCGCTCCGCGCGTTGTGGCCGAAGAAGGGCGACCCGCATTGGGCGCAGAAGATCAGCCCTGACAGCAGGTAATCGCTCGCCAGCGTGTTCTGGCTGACGATCTCGGGAGCCCGGGCCGCGAGCATCCGGTGCACCTGCTCGAAGTCCTCCTTGCTGACGAGCCCCTCGTGGGTGTCCGCCTTCTTGATCGGGTCGGACGGCTTGTGCTTCTGGAGCCCGGTCCGGTGGACGCCCCAGGTCGTCACGCCGACGTACACGTCGTTCAGCAGCAGCTTGTGGATGCTGGTCTTCAAGAGCGACTTTCCCCGGGGCGTGAGGACGCCCTCGGCGTGGAGCGCGGCCGCGATGCTGGTGACGCCCTCCCCTGCCAGCGCCATGCGGAAGATGCGCTGGACCAGCGGTGCCCACTGCGGGTCCGGCTCCAGGATGATGCGGGGCGCGCCTTCCGACGGCCCGGTGGCCAGCTTGCGGTAGCCGATGGGGGGAGGACCGCCGTTGCGGAAGCCCATTGAGGCGTTCTTCCGCAGGCCACGACAGATGTCTTGAGCGAGGTTCTGACTGTAGAACTCGTCCACCGACTCAAGGATCGCCTCCAGCATCCGCCCCGATGGCGAGTCGTCGACGGGCTCGTTCAGCGAGACCACGCGCACGCGGTTGCGCTCCAGCATCCGCTTGTAGAGGACGCTGTCCTCGCGGTTGCGGGAGAAGCGGCTGAACTTCCAGACGACGATGTAGTCGAAGGGCGCGGGCTTCTGTTTCGCAGCCGCAATCATCTCGCGGAACTGTGGGCGATCGTCGGTGGTGGCGGACTCAGCCGAGTCGATGAACTCCGCCACGACCTCCCAGCCACGCTGCTTCGCGCCGATGCGGCAGGCGTCGAGCTGGGCGGGGATGGAGAGGTCCTTCTCTGCCTGCTTGTCGGCCGAGCAGCGTGCGTAGATGGCGACGCGCGGGATGGTCGCCGTGGCGGATGGCTTGTCGGCGGCGGTCATTCGGCGCTCCCTTCGGGTTCCGGTTCGAGGATCGCGGCGATGGAGCCTCCGGCGTGGAAGAAGGCCTCCAGCCGCTTCGCGAACTCGACCCACTGCTTCTTCTGGAGCGATGAGAACGAGTCCAGCCACCGGTCGTCCATCCGCGTCGGGCGCAGCGCCGGGTTCAGGACGAGACGGGCGAAGGCGGCCTCCTCGTCCAGCTCGTTCAACAGCGAGTGGGGCTCCAGAACGCGGATGCCTGCCGCCTCCAGGACCTCGGCGCGAGGGCGGACATAGACGTCGGCGAGTGCGCTGAACAGGTTGAGGCTGTCGATGCGGAAGCGACCGCCGGTCTCCATCTTCTGGAGCTTGGCGAAGGTCATGCCGAGCTGGTCCGCCGCATCCCGGAGCGAGATTCCGCGCTCTTCGCGCAGCTTGCGAAGGTAGGGGCCGAAGGCGGTGTTGTGCTCGCGGTAGAAAGCGACTTCGCCCATTTCGCGACCGATATCGGTCGGCTCTGTGACTTCGAGAGAGGGGGACGGGTTGGGGGTTCGCGGCATCGGGGGTGCTCCGTTGATTGCTTATGCGAACTTTAGTCCGTGCGAGGGCGATGTCAAGTCGCATCGGGGTGCTTCCGTGGCGTTCGCCTCGCCTTGACGGGGAGCATCAGCCCAGGGCGAACCCCACACGGACGCTGGACTCACAGATCGTGAACTTCTCTTCCTCGCCCTTGGCGTACGGGTTGCCAAGAACGTGAATCGTGGGATTTGCAAGCGCGTCGGCCACCAACCAGATCTCCCAGCGCACCCCGCTCCCATCTCTGGCTCGCCGTCTCGCTGCCGCGACCTCGGTGCGGCCCAGCTCAATCCATTCCGGCCGCGAGCTCTTCGTCGCCTTCACCTCAACCTCGTATTCGCGGCCCTCGCGGCTGAACTTGAAATCGTATCCTAGCTCATCGTCCCCTGCGTCACCGTCGTCAAGCACACGGGCGCGCATGCCGCTTCGCCAAGCAGCCGCCGTGATGGCACCCCCGCTTGTCAGCTCCAGATGGCGGAGCACCGCCAGCTCACCAACGGCGCCGACGATCAGGTTCCTTTCATTCTGGTCCCAGGGCACCGTCCACCCCCGTCCACCCCCCGAAGGTTCCGGCTCCGGATGCGGGGGGCTTTTGAGACGGCTGCTCCCTCCGGGGGCGGCGGCACCGTTCGAACTTCGAAGCAGCTTGTCCACAACCTCGGTCAGGCCGGGGAGACGACCATCCGGGTACGCGGCGTACCGGGCTCCGTTGATGTGAACCCACACGTCCTCAGCCGACCCTGGCGTTTCGCCGTCCGCGCCCCCGGCTTCCGCCCCGCGGGAACCCGGTGCGCCGTGCGACGAGAACGGGGAACCGGCCCTTCGGCCGGTTGGGCCGCCGTGCTCGCCAACCCCATCCCCTTGTGGGAGTCCGGTTGACCGTGCCCCCCGCCCCGGGGCCTGGTCGCCGGTCCCGCCCTCGGGGGCACCAGCACCTCGCCCGGATCCGCTAGGCTCGCGGCCCGCGTCGTCGTGCCCGCCGGCCGTCCGCGAACCGTTGGCCGCCGTCTCCCCGGGGTGCACACCGTCCGCGGCTGTCCTCGCTGCACGATCGGGGGGCGTACCGACAGGCAGCGGGGGCGTGTCGGTCGCCTTCGGCGGTGGCTCCGGCGGGGGTGTCGGGAATACCTGCTCGAGCTTGGTCAACCCGCGGTGGCGTAGCTCGCGAAGCAGGGCAGTTTCAAGTCCAAATCCATCCGCCAGCTTCGTCAGGTTGGAGGGCTGAAAGCGCATGGCAGACTGGAGGCCGTGCTGCGAGGGCCAGCCGAGCGTGTCGAATTCGACATCTTCGGGGCGACAAAGCTGGCCAGTGGGGCCGCAAATCCAGGCAGCAGCGTTCAACACTCCCACCCACCCCGACTCGAAGGTCACCGATTCGTCCCATGCGTCGCTCCAGTTCCCTGCGGATACGTGCCAAGCATACTCTCCCTTGGTGATGAATTCCCCGGAAGCGGCGACCAACTCGCAGAGCGCGCGCCAGAGCCCTGCCGATCGTGCCTCCCGCTCGGAAACGGACAGGGCGGGCAGGGTGTCCAAGAGTGCCCGAAGATCCAGAATTTGAAAATCTGAGTAGCGAAGGTCGGATATCTGGCTTGCGCGAAGCAGTTTACGCACGCGCTGCTGGTCCGCACGCATACGCGCCTTGGCGTCCCGGGCGAGTCGACCGTCGTCCGGAACAGCGATGAGGTGGTTTCGCGCGTCGCACTGCGTCAGGATTAGGCGCCCGATCTCGTCGTTGAGCGGAGCGAGAGTCCCATCTACGATCCAAACGCCCGGCACTCCGGAGAACGTCTCTGACAGACTTGTAGATCCGACGTACACTTCGCGTGGTCGTTTCAGCGCCCGTTCACCTGTCTTCTGCTCGATTGCGGCAACCCAGAACGCGCACTTCAGCACTTCCGTCAGCTTCGACCTCGACTCGTCGTCCGACTCATAGGCTGCCCGCAGCTCTTGGAGATCTCGTCCGTACTCGGGGCCGGGAGAAGCGCCATCCTCTTGATAGATGGTCAAGATTCGCCGAGTCACTCGGTCGATTGGCGCGGGCCGAGTGATCCCCAGGCTGCGGAGAAATTGTTCGGCCTCCGGGCTCGCGAGGACGGCCTCCGAAACCATGGGTAGGCCTTGACCGTGCGGCGAAGGAAGGAATGCTTGCACCCCGCCATCGCGTCGGGCCGGAACGTGCTCGCCACCCTCCAGCCGGACCAGCGGTAGGTTCCGCAGATCCACAGTTGGCGTGGAGGGCTTCCAACTTGAGAGATAGCCGTACAGGCGAGCTATCCACTCGTCAGGCTGTTTCATCAGGAATTCCCGAGTCATCGCCTGAACGATCTCGGTTGACGTCAGTGATTTACCCTGAAAGCGATCGTGTAGTCGCCCGAGCTTCCAGTCTGCCGCGGCAAGCCAGCGCAATTCCGTTTTCAAACCCTGTAGTCTTGTCAACTGTTGATCGGAGATCAGTTCGCGAAGCTGCGCGTCGTCGGTGCGCCGTGTGTCTTTTGCGAGCGCGTAGCCGGAAGTATGGCAGGGCCAGAGACGCTCGCTCCGAAGGGCCCCCTCCACGGCAACGGCGATCGGCAAAAACCGGCCAGGATGGAGGCCCCCCGGACTCCTCAGACCCTCCAACGGCATGCAGCCTAACCACGCATGATCCAGCAGGCCCTGGTCGCGGAGCCATGCAAGGCTCTCGACCACAAGGTGTCCCGTCTCGATCGCGAGGTAGTTGTTCCATTCGTCGTTCTGCATTGTCTCCCGGCTCAATGTCGTCACATACGGACCGTTGACGATGAACCCCAGTTCAGTGAGTTCGCGGGTAGGAAAGAACACGTACGCGGGAACCCGCCCAGAGCGCCGCACCACCGGTGGAGCACCGTCGACGCCGGGGGTCGCGGCGAAGGCGATCTCGACCTGGCCGGCTGCCCTCCCCTTATGCGTGACCTGGCGAGAGAAAACGACCCAGTATTCGGATCGTTCGGGCCCTCCGCGTTCAATCGCTGTGAGGGAAAACGTACGACAATCCTTTGAAAGTTGGGGCCCCTCCTGCCGACCATACACCCCGGAGTGCCCGCCGGCCACCGCCCAGTGGAATTCTTGAACATCCCGCAGGAACAAGAGGATTCGGGGGCCCCACCCCCGAAGTTCTTGCTCGATCAAGGGGACGAAGCCCTCCCAGTATAACGGCAGCATGATCACCGTCTCTTCTGGCTCTCGCTCGACGGGATCAGCTGCGATCGGAAGCATGTAGTCCAGGATCTTGAAGTCATCGGCTCCCGAGTGAATCTCCGGGCGGCTGGTCACTGCGAACACGCTCTTGAACCCCATTCCAAATCGCCCGATCTGATTGAAGTCGTCTCGCTTGGTGCTCAGGTTTAGCCCACAGATAGCGTCGACGTTCTCGCTGCTGAACGGCAAGCCAAAGTGGCTGAACCGCACCGCGAACTTGCCGGCCTGGCTGGGGTACGACAACACCTGCAGACTAACGGTGCGAGACCCGGACCAGCCGGGGCGACGCTGCAGCGCATCCTGCGCATTCTGTAGCAATTCGATCAGAAACTGGGTCCGGTTGGCGAACAGTGCCGGGAAGAAGGCGTCCCCAACCGATCTGGGGTTGCAGCCCTGGGTCCCCGCGTTCCGCGACCGAATCGCGGCATAGTGTTTTTCAGTTTCGGCGGTCATTGCGAATCCTCTACGTTTGCGGAAGGTGAGGGGCAGGTGCTCATGAGCGTCTGGGCCCGCCCCAGATGGACTCGGTGTGACGCCTCGCCATACCTCGCCACTGCTAGCTGCTCCTGCCGGGGCCGGCCGACCGCCTCGTTTTTTCCGCATTCGCGGCGGCGCGGCCTTCACTCTCCACCGGCTCGATCGCATCCACGATCACCTGCCGCGCAATCGCTCGCAGCTGCGCCTCGGTGACGCCCATGTTCGCGAGCAGGCCGACGTTGCAGCAGTGCCACGCCTCCTCGAACGCCGCATCGTTGAGGAGCGCACGCAGACCGGCGCCGACCGACCCGGCGAGCTCCGGCCACCTCGTCGGAAAGCACTCCTGCAACGCGAACAGCCAGCGCGGCGCCCAGGCTTCGACGTCCTCACGGCTGGCCAACCGGGCGAGCGCGAGGACCCGTCCCAGATCCTTTGCATAGCGCTCGACCAACCGGCCTCCGATGGGCGCGCTCATGACGTGGTGCCGCAGCTCGCGGTGCGAGAGCAGGTTCGCAAGCGCCATCATCGCGGGGTGGGCGTACTCGATGCCGTCTGGACCTCGCTGCCGGTCGATCGTTGTGAGCGCGAGGAATTCGAAGCCGGGCAGCCCGTAGTAGCCGCCCGGCAGCTCGACGCTCACCCACGGCTTGTTGCCCGGCGTTTCGCCCGCTGGGACCATGAGCAGTTCGACGAAGTAGTCCTCGTGGTCGGGCGGGTAGAGGCGGATCGCGGGCAGGTCGCCCGGGGGAGTCGCCGCCGTCCCCGGCTCCCGGTCCCGTTTCTCGCGCCATCCGCGCTGGATGAGGCGACCCGCGATCTCCTGCGCCGCGACGGTGTGACCGGCCGGATGGATGACGAGATCGGCGTCCTTCGTCTTGACCCCGCCCCGAACCTGGTCGGCGTGGTGGTAGGCGGCGGCGAGGCTCCCGATGACGACGATGTGATCGATCACATCGGAGGGCAGCTCGGCGCGCAAGCGGGCGAAGAGGGCGCGAGGATCGACGGTGCCAGTGCTCATGGGGTTCTCCGAAGGGCGCGAACAAGATCGTCGGCCTGTTCAATGAGCCGCAGCTCGTAGAGGTCGAGGAGCGCCTCCACGGGGTCAGCCCACGGCAAGCCGCCGTCGTCCGGCACGAACAGGCTCTCGGCGCGCGGCACGGAGTGCAGGAGGAGCAACGGCGGCGTGCCCTGCGGAGCGGGCACCAGAGCGGGGTCGAGCCAAGTGACGAACGCAGTGTCCATCCCGCCGTCGGGCGTGTGAACCGAGAGGTCGAGCCGCGGGAGCCCTTCGAGGTCCAAAGTCGGATTCCAGTGCCGCGCAGCTACGACCCCGGCGATGGCGACACCAGGCGGAGGTGCTCGCCGCAAGCGCACGAGGAGCTGCTGAGGATCCCCTCCCCGGCCCGACTCGTCGACGAACGCCGTGGTCTGCCTCACCTTTGGGGCGAGCGCGACCAGCTGCGACCACGCTTCTCGCGGAAACGCCCGCAGCGCGACGCTCCGATCACGGTGTCGGTCGAGCGTCGGGCCGAGCGCCGCGAGACCCTTGCTGACGCTCGGATGCGACAGCCCGGTCTGGCGCTGAAGCTCGCCGACAGCGATCCGGCCGCGATGAAGCAGCCATCGCGAGAGCAGGACGCGCATGACTTCGAACGAGCGGTCAACGCGCACTGACCGGGCCTGGGGTCGGCCGCCGTCGGTGACCCTGTCGGCCAGATCACGCAGCCAGGGCTCCTCGGGGATGACAACGACGTCCTCCTCGAGGACCGCGACGAGGCGCAGTCGGTGGGCGATGTCTGGGGCGAGAACAGTCAACAGGCGCCCCCACTCGTCGCGCAGTCCAGCGGCGGACATCCTGGCGCCCCGAATGAGAAGGATGGCGCGGGGGGCGGAGGTGTCGCGAGCACGAAGGGCGAGTTCAGCGACGGCAGCTCGAAGGTCGCGGACACCGGACTGGGCGTCCTTGACCTCGATGATGGTCCCGTCGGCACCTGCGAACTGGCCCACGGGCCCGGCGGCGGGCAGGAAGCCAGAGGATGCGAGCGCGGCGGCGAGGGGGTCCACGATGGGAATGTAGCCACTTGAAATGAAAGTGGCGACTCGATTTGCAACTCGCTACTCTTGGAGTGATTGCACATGCGAACACATTGAAGTGAATCGCCCTTGCGGAAGCCCTTCGCGGCGGTGATTGTATATGCGTACACCGGAACGCGAATGCAGAATCACCCGCTCGTCACCTCCCGCTTCTGGCTGAACGCCGCGATCGTAGCGGGTCGCCTCGAACAGCACCACCTCACCCACGGGGACTTCGCCGACTCGCTCGGCATCTCGCGGTCGTACTGGAGCCAGCTCATCCACCGGAAGCGGTCGCTGACGCCGCAGGTCCGCCGGTGTCTGCTGACGTCCAGTCCCCTCGCCGGCCTGCCCGAGAACGAGCTCTGGGAGCGGGTTCCCATCGGCGGCCCCTCGTGACCGCCGAGTCTCCGATCGACGCGCTTCGCCTGCTCGCCGGGCTGATCGCCGCCGACCTTCGCGTCGGGAGCCCGGTGCTCGCACTGCCACTGCCCGCCGGCGACGCAGCCCCTCCTGGCCGAGGCCGCCCCAAGTCGATCCCGTTCGCCGTTGCCGCGATCCGCACCGCACGCGCCGCCTGAACCTCCCACATTCTACCTGCCTGAGTCCACCATGTCTCTCCCCGCCCGCCCCCATCTCACCCTGCACATCTCGGTGTTCGAGAACGCCTGGGACAACCGGCCGACGCCGAAGTGCTGCACCCTCGCCGGTCTGGTCCGGGCGCTAACGACGTTCCCCGTGATTGAGACCGCGAACAAGCTGACCCTCCCTGCCTGGTCTCCCGCTCGATTCGCCGAGAGAGCCGCACGCAAGTCCGCCGCCGTGAGTGACGTATCGTGCGTCGTCCTCGACTTCGACGAAGGCGACCCCGACAGCGCCCTGTCCGCTTGGACCGGCGTGCTCACCGTGCTGCACACGACCTGGTCACACTCGCCCGAACTGCCCCGGTTCCGGGTGATCGTGCCCCTCGCCCGAGCTGTCCCGCTCGCACGATGGAGCGAGGCATGGACCCTGGCCGCCAAGCGCGCACCTGGCGCAGACCCGGCCTGCAAGGATCCCGCTCGGCTCTACTTCCGGCCAGCGCTCGCGAACCCCGACGCCCCGCACTTCGCCCGCGTGCAGGACGGCGAGCTGCTCGACATCCTGGCCATCCTCCCCGACGAGCCCCCGCCCTTCACCTCCGCGATCTCACTCGCACGGCCGACGCTCTGCGTGCCAGCCCGCCTTCGTGACCACGCGGTGAGCGTTCGAATCGCCCACGACCCGGACACCCGCGAGCGCATCGCCGCTGACCTCGGGGCGGTCGTCACCGGCGCGGCCGATGCCCGTCGGGCAACACAGGTGGCGTGCCCGGCCTGCGCGCGCCCATCCGTCTGGTTCTACCTCGCACCGAGCCGCCTCTGGCGGGCGCGCTGCAACCACCGCAGCTCCTGCGGCTGGGTCGGCTCGCTGGACGAACTGCTCGCGCGGGGTGTCGCATGAGCCCGGCAGTCCGCAACACCGCCGCCGTCGCAGCAGGCGTCGTCGTCGACCGCGAGCCGGACTTCGATGTGCTCGCGGGGCTCGACGTCGGCGAGAAGAAGAAGCCAATCGGCTCCTTGCGGAACATGGTGTATGTCCTCGCGAACGATCCTCGTTGGGACAATCGAATCCGCTGGTCGCTGTTCGAGGAGGTCGTCGTCCTCGACGGCAAACCGCTCCGGGACAACGACCTGTCGAAGATGGCTATCTGGATCGACGACGTATACGACGTCCGGGGCTCGGCGGACAACCTGCACCGCGCCGTGATCTGCGTGGCCGAAGAGCACTCGTTCCACGGGGTCCGCGACTGGCTCGGCGGAACCGTTTGGGACGGCGAGCCCCGGCTGGATCTCCTTCTCTCCCGCTACTTCGGGGCCGAGGACACGCCGCTCCATCGGAAGTGCAGCGCCGGATGGCTGATCGGGGCGTGCGCCCGCGTGTTCGAGCCGGGCTGCCAGCTCGACACGATGCTCATGCTCATCGGCGGGCAAGGCGTGGGCAAGTCGCGGGCGTGCGCCGCGTTGGTCCCCGACCGAGCTTGGTTCGGCGACTCCACGTTCGACATCGCGAACAAGGACGCCTTCATCAACCTCCACGGCAAGTGGATCTACGAGCTGGTCGAGTGCGAATCTTTGAAGAAGGCCAGCGACGACGCCCGGAAGGCGTTCATCACCAGCCGGGTGGACCGCTACCGCAAGCCGTTCGGGCGGCTGGCCGAGGACCACCCGCGCCAGGTCGTGTTCGTCGCGACCACGAACAACACGGAGTTTTTGTTATGCGGAGCTCCGCATAAGAGTACGTATGCGGAGTCCGCCGTTATGCGGACTCGCTCGGTCGGAGCCCTCCAACGAGCCCGGGGCCACCACGATCGTCGCCCCGCCGCAACTCCGCATAACGCTGCCCCG
>CAIMSU010000080.1 GCA_903844155.1 uncultured Pseudomonadota bacterium
GAGCACACGCCCGCTGGACGAACGGCGCGAGGCACTGGACCGCCTCGTCGAGAAAATCACACTGTCAGAGGGCGGCGCTCACATCGACTACCGGGTCAAGGAGGAACAGATCGCTTTTCACCAGCCTGACCCCCCCGGCCCGCCGAACGCGCCGACGTCGTTCCGCGTGCCGTCCACGTCGTTGTAGCCGGCGAGGGGATCTCCGGCGTCGATGCAGGGGGAGAACCCGGCTTTGAGCGTGAAGTCGCTCGAGGCTGCGTCTGTGAACCGCGGGTCGCTCGTCAGGTTGCTGCCGACCGTCGCGGTCCCGTAGTAGACGATGTTGCCACCGTCGTTTCCGTAGATGTCGTTGTAGTTCACCTGGTAGCCCTCGCTGATGAACACCCCGGACCCGCCGCTTGTGTTGGCGACGATGTTGTTCTCGACCAACACATCGGCGTTGAAGTACAGCGCGGGGGAGCTTGTGATGGTGTTGCCGTACAGCACGTTGTTGTAGACCCACGACCCCGCGCCGTCGATGTAGGTCAGCGCCGTGGTGGACCGGTTCCCGTAGATGAGGTTGTTGGCGAACTCAAAGTCGTCCAGCCCGTTCGTGCAGATCATCACGCCGTCGTCGTTGTGGAACACAGTGTTGCGAACAATCATCGAGCCGCCAAAGCCGCCGCAGAGCCCGCCCGTCACGTTGTCCTCAAACAGGTCATCGTCCCACTCCACGCTCGAGTTTGTCTGCCAGGCCGTGTAGAATTGGCCGGTGGTCGAGCCGACGAAGCGCACGTTCGTGACGGTCCCCGAGCTGGACGCGAAGGAGAGCGCTGCCGGCGTACTGACGCTGCCGGAGCCGAGCAGGGTGAAGCCGTCGAGCGAGACGGGCACGCCGTTCGCCGTCACCGCAGTGTGCACGCCGCCGTCGATGGTCGTGACGTCGGCCCCGGCGCCGAGCAGGGTCACCGCGTGCCGCTCGATGTCGACCCAACTGTACGTCCCCGCGCAGACTCGGATGGTGTCACCCTCCGAGGCGTCGTCGACGGCGGCCTGGATGTCGGTGTACGCGGCGCTTCCGTCCGCCGCTACGTCGCAGGCGGGGCTCGTCCCCGAGTCGGTGTCCGTGTCTGTGTCGGTATCCGTATCGGTGTCTGTGTCGGTATCCGTATCGGTGTCGGTATCCGAGTCGGTGTCGGTGTCCCCGGTGTCCGAGGTCGCGGAGTCGGTCGTCGCGTCCGCGACACACGTGCCGGCTGAGAGGTGGGTGCCGGTCCCGCAGGGGACGGTGCAGGCGAGGGCGAGCAACACCATGTCGGACTCCGAGGATCCAATAGCACTATACTATCTCGGGACCGCCTTGCCCAAGGGGGGTGGCTCTGAGCGTGGGCGACCGGAGACGCGTGGGCGTGCCCCCGCGCGCGGACGCGCGGGGTCGGGCTGCTACGGGCCGGGTCGCGTTCGACTCGCGGCAGAGCCGCTCGGTCGGCGGCGGACCGCCGACTGAACCCTCCGCATCCCTCACGCGGGGCGAGGCCGGGATCGACGGGCTGTTCCGCTCAGAACCCACATTCCCCGGGTTTACACGCGCAGGACCGCGATTTTCCGACCCGGCGGCGTCCAGAAAACGGCCTCGGGGACGCGCAGGTACCGCAGGATTTGCGCGGCGGCGGACGGAAACGGGCGCGCGATGCGCGTCCACAC
>CAIMSU010000081.1 GCA_903844155.1 uncultured Pseudomonadota bacterium
ATCTCTGCGTGGGGAAGAAGCTGCGGCACACGCCAAGATCACACGTCTACTGGCCCTCGGCCAGCGGACCTGTGTCAGACGTCTGTCAAGCTTTTGCGACCGTCTGACGACCGTCATTTTCGGCATTCGGCGGACGCCATCGCGCATACCGCTTCGCCCCGCGAAGGTCGATCCCCTCCAGCATCAGCATCAGCTCCGCGGCGTCCACCTCGACCCGCTGGCAGCCCTCGGCCACCTCGACGGGCAGGTGGAAATTTCCTCGTTCGAGGCGTTTTGAGTACAGGGCCCAGCCGTTGCGGTCCCAGAAAAGGACGCGGAGCATGTGCCCGCGTCGGCCTCGGAAGACAAAAAGATGGCCTGACATCGGTTCCTGGCGGATGACGTGCCGCACCACGCTCGCCAACGCGTCCACGCCCTTGCGCATGTCCACCGGTTCAACCGCCAGAAACACCTTTACCGACGGCGGCAGGCTCAACATGACCGGGCCGACAGAGCGTGGACGAGCTCGGCGAGCAGCACGCCGGGGACGCGCAACTGCCAGCCGCCGGGCGTGGTGACGTCGATGACGGGGGCCGGAGGGAGAACGGCCGCGGGCCCCGACGGGGCGACCGACGCGATGACGGCGTCAGCGACCGCGAGGACCGGCGGATCGGGAACGGCTGCGACGGGCAAGGAGGCCTCACGTTCAATGGCCGGAATCGGGGGCTGGGCCGGCGCGACCACGATCGGCACGGCAGGCTGAGGCGACATGATCACGGTCGGCGCGGCACTCGCCAGGGGAGTCACCAGCTCGACGAGCCGGATCGGCCCAGAGGGCGCGGCTTGGGACCGACTTGGGCGATGAGCGCGCGGTCCCTGAAGCCGCTCCCTCCATCGAAAGATGCGACGCAGATCCACGCCGGTCGCGTGGGCGAACTCAGTCGGCGAAAGGCCGCTGGCATCGACTGCAGCGAGCACGGAACGCGCGTCGGCACGTCTCCAGCGATGGGGGAGGTCGGCGAAGGACGGCAGGGCGGGGAAAGTCGGGATGGGGGCGAGAGGCGGGGGCTTGGGCATCGGGGTCTCCGGGGTGGAGAGCCCACAGTAGGCCAGGCCGATGAGGCTGATATGGAGTTGGCCGGGGGTTTACCTCGCGACGCTGCTTGCCGGTCGCGTCCCGATAGGCGATTTTGTAGTATGTCTCCGCCTTTCCTGATTCAGGGTTCGTGCGAATCTCGCGGGTGAGGCTGGGCACTGGGCACCTTTGCTGAGGGGGGTGGTCTCGGATCAGCCGCGTCCGTCGACGAGACGCTGGGCGCGCTCTTTTGCGGGGGTGCGGCGTGGGGATGCAGCGGGCGTGTGCTCGGGCGACGGGGCCGGCCCGGGGACCGTTGGCGACCCCACGCGTGCATCGAGCACCAGCGCCTTGACGGTCGGGACGTGGACGCGGATGGTCGCGCCGAGCTGGACCCGCGCTGGCCGGAGCGGGCCTTTGAGCATCGCGTAGACGGTCTCGGCGGAGACGTCGAGCCACTCGGCCGTGTCTGCGACGCTGCGGAACTCGGGGACCGGGGGAGGGGTGGAGGACGCGGTTTGGAGATCCGTTCCTGCTGATCTCGCCTCCATCAGGTCAGCGATTCGGCGAAGCTCCAGGAGCATCGCAGCTTGGATGGTGAGAATGGCGTTCCCGGACGGGTCCTGCCACGCCGCGCGCTCCCGTGGACGGCTCCATCCGCCGAGGTCGAAGGCGAAGGGCGCGGACATGGAATGGAGCAATTCGGGCATGAGGGGGTTCCGGATGGACATAGTGTAGCACGATACATTTACGCCTGGTAATAAATGTCCGCATTGCTGGTTGCGACGCCACCCCCGGCGCGGGCGCGGGCCCTGCGGCACGGATACCGGGCCGCATGAGCAGCGCAGATGGATTTCCCGGCGCCCTTCGTGCCTGGCGCGCCCGCGTGGGCGTCTCCCAGGCAGAGCTGGATCGCCGCATCGGCCGGACCACCGGGACGATCGCGCAGACTGAGTTGGGGAGGTTGCAGGCTCCGGATCGCGCGGGGTGCGCCCGGATAGCCGAAGCGCTCGGCGTCCCGGAGCGCGAAGTGTGGATCACCGCCCGCGAAGATCGCCTTCGACGGTTCGACGCCGAGATCTACCAGGACATCCAGGCGGAGCGTGAGGCGGCGAAGGCCCCGCTCACGCTGTTGGAGGATGAGCGAGACCTGATCCAGATCCTACGCGCGGTCGATACCGGGTCTGGCGGTCCGCCGGGGGCGTGCGTTCGGGCGCTCGCGGACGTGGCGCTGCTCGTCCAGACGGACGTCGGTACGCTGGAAACGGCCGGGACATGGGCGCTCGCCCGGGCTGCGTCGCTTCCCCAGCCGAGGCTGAAGATGTTGCTCTCGGCGATGGTGAGGGTCGTCGAGACGGTGGTGGACGAGCGGGCGGCGAAGGCTGGACCGGGCGCGCGGTGAGGCCTCGGACGCCGTCCCATCATTGCCCCAGCGACCCGGGACCATCCTCCGGCCTTCCGGATCTGCTCAAACGTGGCCCTGGCCGCGACGGCTCCGGGAAAGGCACAGCCGCCCGACTCCTCCTCCAATTTCCAGCCGGCGAACACGAGTTCTCGATGGGAACAGGATTCACGTCCTCAGCAAGGCGACCACGCCGCCCGCACCGCCCCGTCGCGGGAGGCAGCGACGATCCGACGGCCACGCGCGCCGCGTGAGCCTCCCCTGCCGAGGTGAAACCCCGGTCTCGCGCTGATCAGAGGCGGACGAGTGCTGCGGTTCACCGTCGGTCTCCGTTGGTCTTGCGCGCCGTCCGGTCGACTCGCTCACCGACCAGTGAAGCGTCGACCAGCCGCGCGATCCCAAAGCAGACGTACACGGGGTCGCCCTCGCGGAGGTGGAGGTCCCTCGGGAACCCGGCCACCCGACGAGGCGCGAGGAATCGATCGGGCCGGAGGAGCGCGACGAGGGCTGGGGAGGGAGTCGGTGAAGCGGATCATGGGGGCCCATCGGACGTCCGGCGCCCACCGAACGGGGTCGTTGCGCGCGGGCGGTGCGGCGAGCCCCGGGTCCCGCGGGTGCCTTCGGCAGCTATTTCAGGAAATCGGTCGACGTTTGACGTCGGCCGTGCATACTCAAAGGGAGGTTTGCCCAATGTCGCGTATTCGCCCGAGTCCACCTCAAGCGCCGGTGAGTGCAAACGCAGCAGGCGGTGATCGCCGCATGATATCGGCGCCCGAGCAAGTCCCAGCGCACCCGCTCCCGGCTCGCGGTCGCCCCGCCCCGGCCAGGCAACGCGATCCCAGCCCGGCTGGACGACGCCAGGGGCCTCCGACCACGCGGGTGCGTGCTCGGGAACTCCTCGCTACGCCGGACCGGCTGATCGAAAACACTATTGCAACCTGGATCTTACTCCAGGAATTGGACGAAAAAGAGGGTGGGGTGGGATATCGACCCGTGGGGGGGGCCGGGGGGGTCAGGCTGGTGAAAAGCGATCTGTTCCTCCTTGACCCGGTAGTCGATGTGAGCGCCGCCCTCTGACAGTGTGATTTTCTCGACGAGGCGGTCCAGTGCCTCGCGCCGTTCGTCCAGCGGGCGTGTGCTC
>CAIMSU010000082.1 GCA_903844155.1 uncultured Pseudomonadota bacterium
AAAACCGACGACGTCACTTCTCGTACATCTCCGATGTACGAGAAGTGACGTCGTCGGTTTTCATATCGAGACGCGGGTTGAACCGCTGCGCCCCCGCCCCTCTGCGGGACGCGCCCCGTCCACGTCCGTGAAATGGCTCCTGATCCATGGCGTGCCGACCGGCCCCGCGTTCTGGTCGCGGCTCCAGCTCCCGGGCGAGGTCATCGCTCCGGAGTGCCCCGGGGCGGGGTCTCTCGATCCCTTTGGGCGGCTCCGCAAGCCCGACGCGCGCTGCCCGTCTGCTGTGGAACGCCGCTTTGCCATGGATCGCGGCCCGGAACCCCCACCCCCCACGCTCGCAGACCTCGTCGCGCCGCTGCGCGCCCACGCCGGTCCGGACGTGACCGTGGTTGGCGTGGACTTTGGCGGGATCCTGGCCGCGATGCTCGCCGCCGAGGGGCTCGCGGGGCGGCTGGTGTTGATGTCGACCGCGCTCGGCGCGGCCTGGCTGCCGAGCCGGATCGCGTCGTACGAGCCGTTCGTTGGGCCCTTCTACCGCCGCTCGGCTGGACAGCGCTTCCTCCGCACCGCCGATCCCTCCGGGGACCTCGCGCGCGCCTTTCCGCCCGACGACACGCTCCCCGCGCGCATGATCGCCCTCGCGCGCCTGCTCGACGTCCGCCCACTCCACGCCACACGCCGCGCGCTCATCGCCCGGCGCGTGCCCACGCTGTGCCTGTGGGGCGACGCCGACCCGTTTTTTCCACCGCTGCTCGGCCGAAGATTGGCGCAGCAGCTTGGAGCGGAGTGGCGAACGATCCCGAGTGTTGGCGGGCGGCCGGCGCGGCATGCGGTTGCGTGGACGCAGGCGGGGGAGGTTGGGGAGATTTTGCGGGGGTGGGGAGGCTGACGCCGCGTCCGGTCCGACGGGCTACGGCGTGGGCGGCGCCGCAATTGGGGCCGCGGCCGCAGGGTCGAACACGAGCGAGTAGTTGAGCCGGCTCAGCCCCTTGGGGTCGGGCGTGTCGCCCTTCGCGGCGGCGGCGATCCCGGCCTTGGACCCCGACCAGATCTCGAGCGCGGTGGTGTCCGCCGTGAGGTACGCGCCCAGCTTTGTGCAGCCGTGGGCCTCGCCCTGCCAGCTAGGGCTCGTCGAGGTCACCAAGCCCGTGCTCGGATCATGGTATGTGACCGTGCCTAGTTGCGCGACGACCTTCATCGGCAGCGTCATGACGGCCGAGTCTCCGCTCGCAGATCGAAATCCCCAGTGCTTGTCGGGCAGCTGCTTCCTGTCTTGAAGATAGGTCGCGTTGTCGATGTACTCGTCCTCGGTCATGCAGAGCTGCTCCCCGCTCACCTCCAGGCGAATCCCATCCTTGAAGGTGGCCCAGTCGAACGTCCGCTCCGAGCCAAAGTCGTTGTGCTTCGTGTCCTTCATCGCGTCGAACGTGGCTCCCGTCAAGGGGTTCGGACCGTGCATCGGCGCCGGCGCGCCGGCGCGCGCGAGCACGGGAAACGTCAAGAGCAGGGCGAAGATGGCCGGGGGAGGCGAGGGCATGAAGACTCCAGCGGGTGACGGGCAATTGGTTGGCCGTGAAACCAGTACCCCCCCCCGCGGATTGTCAAGGCGATTCACGCATTATTCCTCAGCCCCGCGGCCCGCGCCCGAACCCGCCGCACCCGCCCCCCTCTGGGGGCTCCGAACGGAGGCGGTGCCGAAGACCGGAGGGGGCCAGGGGCGCTCACGCGGCGCTGAACATATATTCACAACATCGACTTGCGAGGAGTCATTCGGGTGATACCCTGTCCCGATGCTCCCCGCCCACGACGTGTACGACCACTCCCTGAAGCTGGCCTGGCGGCACGATCCTCGCGCGATCGTGCGGCTGTCTGGCCAGCCCGTCTCCGAGGTCGGCGACCGGGTGGATTGTGAGCTGGTCGAGAGCCTGCGCCGCGCAGCAGACGGCGCGCGGCACGTCGTCGGGCCGGTCGGGCCGTTCGTCCTCCACAACGAGTTCATCTCGCGCGCGGACCCGGGCGCACCGGACGTGATCTTCGCCAACAACGTGCTTCTTCGCCACTCCCTGCCCGGACACCCCGTTGTTCGCTCCGTCCTGTTCGTCCTGCGCCCGATCGGGCGGGCCCCGCCGCCCGAGCTGGTGATCGCCTACGGCGACGACCAGGTCCACCGCTTTCGGTTCACGGTCGTCGAGCTCTACGCGCTCCCAGCCGCTGAGCTGGCCAACGATCCGCTACTGGCGCAGTTCACGCCGCTCGGGCAGGGCGCCATGACGCAGGCGGTGCGGGTCCGGATCGCCTCGGACACCATCCGGGCCGCGGCCGGCGAGGCGATGCCAGAGCGACTTGGCGTCCTTCGGCTCCTAGCCCGCGCCGAGGGGTTGTCCGAGCCGGAGATCGAGACTATCATCCATTGGAGCGAGGTTCGCATGGCACATTCGTACGAGGAGATCTGGCAGGCCGCGCAGCAGGAGGGCGAGGAGATTGGGCTGGAGCGAGGCTTCGTGAAAGGCATCGCGCAGGGCGTTGCGCAGGGCGTTGCGCAGGGCTTCGTCGAGGGCGAACGTCGGGTGCTGCTCTGGCAGCTCTCCGCGCGCTTCCCGGACGAAGCCGCGCAGGTTCAGGGCTTTCTTGCGAGCGTTCGGGACGATCATCTCGAGTGGCTGGCGGCGCGGGTCATGACTGCGACGAACCTCGCAGCGCTTCAAGGCGCTCTTGCAGCCCGGGGGCATCCACCCGCCTGACCCCGCGCGCCAACGCCTGCGGAGGTGGCCAACCCACCCCGCAGCCGCGCCTCCATGCAACGCCGCGTTCCACCCCACCCTGCCCACCCCGACCGCGCTGCTGCGCGGCCGGGGGCCCGGGCGGATTGGGAGCTTTTCGGGATCTTGTGCGAGCACGCGCGACCACGCTCACCCGCCCCCGGCGGGTGAGCGCCCGGCTCACGCCGGGGCAGGTCGCGCTTCGCCCGGATCCGCTCCCGAGGCAGCGAGCCGCCCAAAGGATGCCGCAAAACCCGCTCCCGAGGCCGACCTACCGCATCCAAGCGCAGGCTCACCGCATCGAGATCGTGTACTCGCCCTTGGCGATGCTGACGTTCACGCGCAGCGTCGCCGACTGGTCGCGGCCGGGGCAGGTCGTGTGGTCGCGCACCCACGCCATGTCGGCGGTGTGCTCGTCCTTGGCGGCCTCCATCGTCCAGGTGCCGTGCTCCTTGCAGCCAACGCTGTCCTCGCCCTCCCCGAGCACGGCGTCTGCGTCCCAGGTGTTGTCGTTGCGGAACGACAGGGTCTTGTAGACGAACTTCATGCCGTCGCCGCCGGAAGGCGTGAAGTTGGTGATGTCGTGCGAGAGGATCTTGCCGGCGAAGGAGCGGGAGTTGTCGTCCTTCGGCACGTTCACCTTGCCCATCACGTCGGCGGCGGGCGCGGCGGTGGCGCTGCCACCCGACTTTTTGGCGCAGCCGGCGGTGGTCAGGACGAGGAGCGGGAGGGCGAGGAGGGCGAGGAGGGCGAGGAGGGAAACACGCATGGGGAAATCCTGCAGGACGGGGTTCACTGGCAAGCGACGGCAGTTATCACAAAATTCGCTGTGAAGGCCGCCCGTCGGGCGCGTTCCGATGAAAGCGCGGCGCTGTTTTCTGAGGGGGGCGGCTGCTCGCCGCCCCCCTCCGCCGCGCGGGGCGCGGCTACCCCCGGGGCCGGGCCCTAACGCGGATTCGGAGTACCGAATCCGCGCGACTTTCCGCGGGCGGAAGCGCCGGAGTACCGGCGGCCGCCCGCGCACAGGTCCAGATCGGAAGAGCGTCGTGGA
>CAIMSU010000083.1 GCA_903844155.1 uncultured Pseudomonadota bacterium
AACAACATCACCAAGGCCGACGGAACCACCGACACCGCCAATACGAACCACGACACCGGCAGTGACACGGACACGCACTCCGACACGTCGGCGGACACCGACACGGACACCGATTCCGACACAGACACGGACACCGACACAGACACAGACACGGACACCGACACAGACACAGACACAGACACAGACACAGATACGGGCACGCCGGACTCGGGGTTTGCGTACACCTGCGATGAGGACGTCGATGCCGACGGCTACACGGCCAGCGCCGGCGACTGCTACCCCAGCGATCCCCTCGCCTTCCCGGGCGCCACCGAGCGCTGCAACGGCCGCGATGACGACTGCGACGGCCAGATCGACGAGGGTGCCGGCTGCGCCTACATGGACACTGCTCCGCCCGTCGACACCGCCCCACCGCCCTCCGACAGCGGCGACAGCGGCGACACGGGCATCCCCTGGGTCTCCAGCGGCGACCTGGACGTGGACGACGATGGCGACGGCTACACAGAGAACGCAGGAGATTGCAACGACACCGACCGCGGCATCAACCCGGGCGTCCCCAAAGACGGTTGCAGTGGACGCGGCCTCGGCGTCGACAACGACTGCGACGGCGTGATCGACGAGGACTGCCCGCCCACTCCGCCCACCCCCGAGATCGCGGACGTGTATCTGGCCGGCGACGCCGCCGTTTGCGATGGGCCGACGTTCCTCACCGGGCACTTCGGCTACGACATCCGAAACAGCTCCGGGGATCTGCTCTGCGAGGTGTTCAGCACCTGGTCCGACACCGGGACGGCCGCCCCCTCCGGATGCCCTGGGTGTGAATGGTCGTTCGACCTTACGTTGTCCGATGGCGCCATGGCCGGAAGCGCCTGCACCGGCTTCGGGCTGACCGCAAACGCCTGGGACGGCTTTGACGCCTCATGGGGTTTCGCCGACACCTACGACTACGTCGGCCCCTATGGCACGTACACCTTCACGAACGCGCTGTTCTACTACTACAAGGACACGGCTCACCCGCGAAGCAGCAAGTGGGAGGTCATCGCCGGAACCTACGGCGGGTCGGGCTACTCCAACGGCGACGCTGGCGCCTTCAACTTCTTGAGGTTCGACACCGCGACCTACTACTACCCGTAGCCAGAGGTCGTCGAAGATGGAGCCCCGCCGCCTGCTGTTCCTCGTCGCGTCCACGCGCGAACCCGGCCACGTGGGCAACACTGAGTGGCTCGCGCGTCGAGCGGCTGAGCGCCTTCCCGCGGACGCGGCGCAGACATGGACCCACCTCGCCGGTCTGACGCTGCCTCCCTTCGTCGATCAGCGACACACGGTGGGCACCTACGATGCGCCTGTGGGCGACGCCGCCGCGCTGCTTGCCGCGACGCTGGCCTGCACCGAGCTTGTGTTCGTCTCGCCGGTGTATTGGTACTCCATCCCAAGCCCACTCAAGGTCTACCTCGACCACTGGAGCGCCTGGATGCGCGTGCCGGGCGTGGACTTCAAGGCGAAGATGGCGACTAAATCCCTCGCGCTCATCACAACGAGCGGCGACCGGGAAAAGGCGCAGCCCATGATCGACTCGGTCCGGCTTTGCGGCGAGTTCCTTGGCATGCGCTGGACCGGCGCGCTTTGGGGCCGTGGTGGTGCGCCGGGTGCTGTGGAGCAGGATGCGGAGGCGACCGCCGGGGCCGAGAGCTTCCTTTGGGAGCGCGGACCTTAGCGGAGAGAGGGGTGGGTGCTCTCCCACAAGAGACTTCGCTACCGTAACGAAGCGCGGCCGCGCCGCCCTTCCGCCGACCGCCCTTTGAGCTGTGCGGCGCAGGCCCGGCCCCGCCGTCTCCGCCCGTCGTTCCCGGCGAGCGGTCCTCATCCGTCGCGGGTGCGTCTCCCACGAGCACCCGGATCTCGACCTCGCGCGTCTCGGTGTCCACAGTGACTCGCTGGATCAGCTCGGCGATGATGGCGCGCTGCTGGTCGCGGTCCACCGTCTCGACCGCGCCGCGCATGGACGCGAGCCGCTTGTCCACCGCAGCGAGCCGCGCGGAGCGCGCGCCATGATTGCGCTCGTCCGTCTGGGAGAGTTCGAGCCGGTTCAGGAGCGGGGCGCGCTCCCGCTCGATGGTCTCCAGCTCGGTCGCCAGCTCGTCCTCCGTGTAGAGCCCCTTCCGAAACGCCGCCTGGATCCTGCCGCGCTCCAAGGCGAGCCGCTCCAGGTCAGCGCGCAGCGTGCGCGCGACGTCGGCCCCGACCGCGTTCTTCTTCGCGTCGGCGTCCACCGCCCGCTCGACCTCGGCGCGGAAGTAGCCGGGCTCGGTGATGAGCTGCTTGACGTACCGCCAGACCAGCGGCTCCAGTTCGTCGGCGCGGATGCTCTTTCGCCCCGTGCAGCGTTCGCAGTTTACCTGGTCACGGTTCGCGAATTCGCAGCGGTAGCGGGCGACACCGTCCACGGTCGTCTGCCCCCGGAGCTTTTGGCTGCAATGCGAGCAGTACGCCACGGCGCGCAAAAGGTAGTCATACTTGAGGGGGCGCGCCGGGGGACGCGGACGGGCCCGAAGCGCGGCGTTCGCCGCGTCCCATTCGGCGCGCGTGACGATCGGTTCGACGGACACTGTGAAGTTGGGGTCCCACCCCGGGTTCGGTGCCCAGCGGCCCGAGTAGAACACCGGGTTGGCGAGTATGTCCCGGATCGACCCCCGCACGACGAACTTGGTGCGGAGCTCCTTGGCCGTGCCTTTGGGCGTCCCCCGCGGCCGATAGCGCTGCATGCGCCCCGACGGCATGTTCCGGCGCATCAGGTCGCGCTCGATCTGGAGCGGCCCCATCCCCTCCGTCGCCAGCCGGAAGATCTCGCGGACGACCGCGGCTTCGCCCGGCTCGGCGATGTACCCGTGCTTCTCCGGCGACCATTGC